>CAZOMH010000167.1:0-8216 GCA_964580415.1 uncultured Nitrospirales bacterium | reverse complement strand
TGGTGATGGGCTCGTTGCGCAGCGCCTGCACCGCAAAATTGCTGACCACGAGCCCGTCATTCACGAGCATTCGGGGCCCGTAGGTGTTGAAGATGCGGATCACCCGGATGTCCACCCGATCCTGCTGGAAGTAGTCAAAGAAGAGCGTTTCCGCCACCCGCTTTCCCTCGTCATAGCAGCTTCTCGGGCCGATCGGGTTCACGTTGCCCCAATAGCTTTCCACCTGCGGATGCACGGCCGGGTCGCCATAGACCTCCGAAGTGGACGCCTGCAGCACACGGGCGCCCGTGTCCCGGGCCAGGTTGAGCATGTTCATCGCGCCCATGACATTCGTTTGAATCGTTTTTACGGGGTTGTGCTGGTAATGCACCGGCGAGGCCGGACAGGCAAAATTGAAGATGCGGTCCGCCTCGAGGACAACCGGGTTGATGACGTCGTGGCGGATGAGTTCAAAGCGCGGATTCCCGAGCAGCCGCTCAATATTCGCCTTGCGTCCGGTAAAGAAATTGTCGAGACAAAGCACCTCTTCGCCCCGCACCAGCAGCGCCTCGCACAGATGGGAACCGATAAAGCCCGCGCCGCCCGTGACCAAATTTACGTGACTCATAACCGTCCTCTTCATTTTTCGCGCGCACCACGCAGCGCCACCGGCCGCGATGATAGCACAAAGGTCCGGGAATGCCCCATTGCGCCTGACCGGAGTCCCGGAAATTAACCGCGCCGGCCACCGGCGCTATTGGCCCAGTTGGTTCATCTGGCGGATGTTTTCCGGAGTGATGCCGGCCGCGCGGGCGCGGGCCGCGGCGCTGCCGCGAAGTTTGCCGACCAACTGTTCGCGCTGCGCCGGCGTAATCTTCTTCATTCGTTCAATGAGCGCGGCATTGCCGCCGGCGGCGTGGGCATCCTTCAACTGCGACACCAGTTGTGCCGGATCAACAGTGGCGGCAATGGTGGACAGCGCGCCGGACTGTTCCACCAGCATCACATCCCGGAGATTCAGTTCGCCGTACTGTTCGATGGGGGTCGGCGCGTCAAACGACGCGGAATCGGGCTCCTTGTCGAAAGCCCAGTCCTTGAAGAGAATGGACAGGTTGACCGAACCGCCCGGCTTGACCCAGGAAGCGGGACCGCGCTGGGTCAGCGCGGTGGTCAAATCGACATCCATGCGCGCCAATAACGAACGTTCTCCCCCGCCCGCCCAAAGATCAATCCCCACGCCACGCAGGGTCCAGTAGTTGCTCAGCTTGAACCGCAGATGTTCCGTGGAGGCGGGGTCGGCCTTTTCAGCGCCAATGTATTCCGCGCTGCCAAACAGCGAACACCAGCGGTCCAGTTTGCCGTCGTCCAAAAAATCGAACAGCGCGATAACCACCGGCAGCGTGTAGGTGTCCGTCATCTGGCCAATCCGGGTGGGCGTTGCCGCCATCATGAGTTCGCGCGGGAGGTATAGTGATACCTGGCCCTTGGCCCCGGCAGAGGCCACGCGGGCAAGCAACCGGCCGTCCTCGGCCCGCGACACCGACACTGCAAATGCGTCCGGTTTTCGTTTCGCCAAAGCCACTGTGTAGCGCAAGTCCTTGGTCTTGCCCTCCGACACGATGCGCACTTCCAGCGTGCCCGCGGCGGTAAACTGCTCCAAAGCGCGCGGCGCTTCGAAAGTGGCACGGAATACCCGGTCAAATTCCGGCGGAACAACAATCTTTTCGTATCCCTGGGCCTGTGCGGCGCTGGCCGATATCAAGCCCGGCAAGAGCAGCATGAGGAACAACAGCCCCCTTCTGTCCTCTATTCTCATGAATCCCGGACTCACCGCGCGCTTGCCGCCGCCGCCACGGCGGGCGCGTTCACGTCCGGACCCATATCCGGTTCCATCGGCTTCTTGCGGCCCTGAAGCGCGCCAATCGCGCCCGTGTTCGGCTTGTTCGGTCCGGCACCCTTGGGATCGTTGAGCGCCCCGATGGGGGTCCGGACGCCGGTCGCCGAAGGCAACCCACCGGAACCCACGGAATTGATGGCCCCGCGAGGCGCACCCACGGCCCCCCGTGCCCCCTGTGACTGCTCCGACTCGGCGGCGGTCACCGTGCGCCGCTCGCTGTATGAGGACACCTCAAACTCGGCGCCGTTTGTCACCTTCCCCCGCAGTTCGACCTCTTTTCCGGCCATTTGCTCCAAACGCTGGATTTTTTTGCCCGTCACCTTGAGAGACGTTCCGATCAGATCTTTCATCCCCGCGCCGTTCGATTCCCGTGCGGTCTTTACCTGAATCGATACATTCTCTCCCTTCACCGCCACAGTCCCCAATATAAAGACCGAAACCACCACCGCCTCCGGTTCCTCTTCCAACCGGGCAGCCGCCTGGGCGGCAGCCTCCTGTGCCGGGTCCCGGGTCGGGTCCTGCGCCTGCGCCTGACCCAAAATCACGCCGCATGCAAGTGCGGCAACCAGTAATAAGCGTTGCAACATCATTCAATGCTCCTCACCGTTGCTGTAAACCGCCATTATACCTCCGTTTGCTGTCCATGTGTATATCTCGGCTCCGCATGTCAGACAAAGACACGGGAGGACATTTCCTGCCGCAGGAGACTAATCCTTGAATACGTCTGCCAGCGAAGACAAAACGCATTTTCGCGGACCCTGAAAGAAAGAAATATTTCACATAATACGTATTTTTTTTCTGCCACGCCCTCAATCCCCCCTTTTCAAACCTATTTTTCTGACAATTTCTTTAAATAATCAGAACTCTTGGCCAGACTCACCGACTCTATTCTTGACAAAACAGCAAGGATGCCTTAATATTATCAACAACTCTGGAAGAGTAATCCTTGCCAGGGAACGGAGTACTGGTTGTGTTCGCAAAACCGCGAGATTTTAATTTGTCTGCCGCAAAGCAGCATTTAGGAAGATTGCTTTACATTTAAGTCTTACGCCTTTTGCTTTTAGGAAATGTCGCATGTATAATTTGCCATCTTTCGCTATGCACCCCGTTGCCTTGGGGTGGCAGGAGCGGTTCGGACAGAGACAAACTGGGGGCAGTTTGGTGGTGCGTTTGAAGTACGGGGTCGTAAACAAGGGTTTTGTGGGGTTGTTCCCGCAAGCCATGGATTCCTTTATGGGAACTTTTCTTGTTTCCCATATCCGTGTCTTTGTCAACGTCTGCTGTTCCAAAACGGGGGAAGGTATGATTCGGCATCAAGCCCAAGCCCCCCAATACTTCCGCACAAATCCTGACATGGACCACGTGTCCGCGATGAGGTATTCTATGTGCCTGAGTCGTATATCATGACCAAGACAAAACAGCATAACCACTTCCAGGCGTCCCCATTGGTGCCGTACTGCCTGACCGGCGGCTTTGTTGTGTTGATTGCGCTGTTTCTTTCCAGTTGCGCGACGGCCCCAAAATGGTCAGAGAAACCGTTGCCGACACCGGCGGCCCCGGTCACCGATGCCGCCCCGGCACCTCCACCGGCCCCCGAGGTAAAGGTGGTTCTTCAGCCCTACGACACTATTCGAATCAAGTTTCTCTACTGGCCCGAACTCGACGACGAGCAGATGATCCGGCCGGACGGGAAGATATCCCTGCTCATGATCGGAGAAATCGAGGCGCAGAACCGGACCCCCGACGAACTCCAGAAGGAACTTGTCAAGCTTTACGAATCCAAAGTGAACGAACCGGAAATCAACGTTGTCGTGTCCAGTCTGGCCAACAACCGGGTCTATGTCGGCGGCGAGGTGAGTACTCCCGGTCTGATTCTCATCCAGGGCAGGCTCACGGCGCTGGGCGCCATCATGCAGGCGGGTGGATTCATCGAATCCAGCGCCAAGAAGTCCAGCGTTGTGATCGTGCGCCAGCAGGGAGACAAGCAGTTTGCCCGCACGATAGACTTGAGGGCCGCGCTGAACGGGGCCGAAACGGAACCCTTCCTTTTGCAGCCCTATGACATCCTGTATGTGCCGCGCACGGCCATCACCCACGTGGACGAGTTCGTTGCCCAGTACATTGACGGCGTTATTCCGAAGCACTTGAACTTCAGCGTCGGCCTTTACAATTTCCAGCAAAACGGCTTGAGTTCGGTCAAGTCCACCAGTATTACTCTTCCCACGGGGCTGACGTCCAAATGACGCAAGCCTGCAACGTGTCGCCCGCAGTCCATGGCTCTTCAGGAGTGGTGATGAATGAATATTGATTCACGGCCGGGAAGCACCCTGCGCACCAAGGCGCTGGCCTTCGCCACGGAAATCGTGCAGAGTTCGGCCCGGGATGTGGTGCAGGTGCTTTTCCGCCGCAAGTGGATAATTGTCCTGTTCTTTGTGCTCGTATCATCGGCGGCAGCAATCTACGCCTTTGTCGCACCGGAAATTTTCCAGTCCCAGGCCAAACTGCTTATCCGCATCGGCCGTGAAAATCTGTCGGTGGACCCGTCGGTGGTTGCCGGCCCCACGATGGGCGTTTCGCAGAACCGGGAAAACGAGTTGAACTCCGAGTTGACCATCTTGAGCAGCCGCTTTCTCGCCGAGCAGGTCGTGGACAAGGTGGGTGAAACAGCCCTGATGGAAAAGCCCCACGAACCGAGCGCGAAGGAGCAGGTATTCCAGATAATCCAGAAAATGAAGAGCCTGCCCATGACGCTCCTGGCCTCGATCAATCCGCCGTCGCCGCTCTCGCCGCGCGACCAGGCAGTGGGCACGCTGATGGGCGGCACCGCGGTTGAGTTGGAAAAGAAGACAAATATCATCAGCGTAAAGTTCGACGCCCGCGATCCCGAAACCGCCCGCCAGACCCTTGAGACGCTGGTTACGGCATATCTTGAACGCCACATCAAGGTGTACGCTTCACAGGCGTCGCCGCAGTTTTTTGAAGACCAATCGAAGAAATTTGAGGAAGAACTGGCCAAGCGCGAAAAGGAACGCGACCAGTTCCGCGTGAGCAATGGAATTTCCTCCATCGACGCGCAAAAAACAGCGCTCCTGCAGCAGGTTACCACGATGGACGGCGAGCGAAGCAACGCGGAGGCAGAGGCCAGGGCTTCGGAAGCGCGCGTGGCCTCGCTGGAAAGAACGCTGCAAGGCAAGTCGCCGACGCTCGTCACCAGCGAGACGAGCGGCTTGGCCAACCAAACCGCGGAAAAGCTCAAGGCAAACCTTACCGACATGAAACTCAAAGAGACTGACATGTCGGCCCGCTATCCCGACACATACCGCCCGCTGTCAGAACTGCGCGAACAGATCAAGCAGGCCGAGATCATGCTCAAGAAGGAACGGGATTCGCTCACCACAACGACAAAAGGGTTGGACCCCAACCGCCAGGCGCTTCAGCTTCAGCTTGACACCGAACGGGCCGCACTGGATTCGCAAAAAGCGCGCGAGGAATCCATCTCCGCCGAAATTGGACGTGTTTCCACGAAACTGGCGGAGCTTACCGCGAAAGAGGCGGAAATGACCCGCCTCGACCGCGATGTCGAGGTGGCCAACACCGAATACCGCGACTACCGCGAGGGCCTGCAGCGCGCGCGCATTTCCCAAGCCATGGACATGGACAAGGTGTCGAACGTGAGCGTGGTGCAGCCGGCAACGGTTTCTCCGATTCCCGTAAAGCCGCAAAAGATGCGCATCATCGCGCTGGGCCTGTTCTTGGGCCTGTTCGGGGGTGTGTTCCTCGCCTTCGTCCGCGAATACATGGATGACACGCTTCACAACAAGGAAGATGTGGAGGCGAAACTCGGCGTCCCCGTGCTCGCGGTAATCACCAACAAGGAATTTAAGAGAAGTTTTTAACAAATCCTGCTTCCCCGGCAGTATGCCGGCAAGAGGGTACAAAGTTCCCGGAAGACCAATATGGCAACTGACGAAAAAGACGACAAGGCGGTCGAAGACGTAATTCTGCAGGAGGAAGGGCGCGACAATTCTTCCCGCGCCCTCGCCCTGCGGGCCGAGCCGTCCCATCTGCCTGAACCGCTGCAAGACAAGATATTCGCGCTGCACCGCCGCATCTCCCTGCTGTTGGAACGGCGTCAGGGCAGCGTGGTGCAGTTTGCCAGCGCGCAAAGCGAACGGGAAGGCTCGAAAATAGTTTTGGAACTGGCCCGGCTTACCGCGCAGCGGCTGGACCGCAGGATACTGCTGTTTGCGATAGGCCCGGTACCCTATTCAATGCCCAATGGGGCGGGCAAGCCCTCCTCCGACGAGAGCTGGGAAAACGCCATCCGAAACGGCATCGTCCTCGAAGAGCATGTCCACCCCGTCGGCGACAGCACGCTTTCCTTCTGCCAGGTGGGCTCATCGACGGAAACGTTGCCCGCCATCCTCGACAATCCCCGCTTTGACGTGTTCGTGAATCTGCTGCGCAGCCGCTACGACATGGTGCTGGTCGATTGTCCGTCAATGGCCGACTCGACCATTGCAGCGCGAATCGCCAGTATTTCCGACGGTGTTGTTCTCATTGTCGATGCGGGAAAGACGCGCTGGCAGGTGATTAAGAGCCAAATCCGGGAGATACAGGCCAACCGCGGTTCCGTGTTGGGCGTGGTGCTCAACAAGCGCAGGTTCTATATCCCCGAGTTCATCTATAAGCGTCTGTGAAAACAACGGTTATCAGGAGAATGCGCGCAAAGACACAGGACGGATGTTTGGCTTTTTGGGACTTCATAACGCCCCGACCGCACTGACTCATTCCAGGAAGAACGGCTGAACACAGACGGACACCGGGGCACTGGGCGCGCCAGGAACAGGGGGCGTCCATACGCCAGAGGTGGTGGTGTCACAGATGACGCCGCCAAGTGCGCAGGGAAATATGGCCGTATAGGAATGTCGTTGGACGGGCTGGAATGCCCATCCGAAAGGACGGCAGGCCGGGGGTTGGTTTGTTTTGGACATTGCCGCGTATCTGAAAAGTCCCACATGCTGGGCAATTTTTCTGGGTTGTTTTGCAGCAACCACGTTTCTGACTCCGCTGGTGATTGGGTTTGCCCATTGGCTGGGGGGGATTGAGCGTGGCGGCTACCGGAAAATACACAAGTCACCCACCCCCCTGCTTGGCGGGCTTGCCGTGTCGATTCCCTTCATCGCGGTCGCCTTGGCATGTCTTTCCGAGAAAACGGGCATGTTTCAGGCGGTCAGCGGCCACACTTGGGATTTTGTGGTGCTTGCCGCCGGGTGTGCGGGCATCACGGCGCTCGGCGTGGTCGATGACGTTCGCGGAATGCGCGCACGCTACAAACTCCTGGGACAGATTCTCGTCGCAACGCTGGTCGCCTCGTCCGGATACGCCATCAAGGCGGTCAACATCCCGCTCGTCGGCGTGGTCGGGTTTGAGGGCGTTGTGGGACTGGGAACGTTCCTCACGATTCTATGGATAGTGGGTATCACCAATGCGGTGAACATTATCGACGGCATGGACGGACTGGCCACGGGGGTGTCGCTCATATCCGCGGCGTCCCTGGCGGTACTGGCCGGATTCAACGGTTCCCCCTTCGTCGTGCTGCTGTGCGTCGCCCTTTCGGGGAGCCTGCTTGCCTTCCTCCGGTACAACTGGCACCCGGCGCGCATATTCCTCGGCGACACGGGCAGCATGTTCCTGGGTTTCGTGCTCGCCACCCTTTCGCTCATGGGGGCCTACAAGTCCCATGGCGCCGTACTTATGCTTGCCGCCGTCATGGCGCTCGGCATTCCCATTTTTGAAACACTCATTTCCATGGTCCGCCGGTATGCGGGAGGGTTCCCCGTCTTCGCGGCCGACTCAAGGCACACGCACCACCGCCTGCTGCGCATGGGCATGTCACAACGGCAGGCGGCCACCGTCTTTTACGCGGGCGGACTGCTGTGTTTTGCCGCCGCCGTGCTGGATATTGTGCTGCCGAGGGAATCCGCCCAATCGCTCATTCCCTCCGGAATTTTCGCGGTCACCCTCTTGAGCATCGCTGTTGTTGCGGGATATACCTCGACCATTTCCGCCAAGTTCCGCCGCCGTCAGGAGACGATGCGGCACATTGCCTTTGCGCGCTACGCCGCCATGACCCTGGTTCCCGGCGCATCCGGCCAGACCGTCCTGCGAATCATGGACCTCATATGCAGGGAGTTTGGACTCAATTTTGCCGCGGTTGAGTTTAACGGCGGCCGCGGACGAATCGCCTCGGTGGATTTGCCGGACAACCATCACATTTTCGCCCATCCCAGTTCGACCGAACGATTCTCGGTCAAGGCGTTTGACGGCACACCGGTCG
>CAZOMH010000166.1:0-8252 GCA_964580415.1 uncultured Nitrospirales bacterium | reverse complement strand
GGCGCCGTAGAGCACGCCGATAAGGAGAGAAACGGCGGTCGCGGCCAGTCCCACGAGCAGCGAAACGCGCCCGCCGTAGAGCATGCGGGAGAGCAGGTCGCGCCCCAATGGGTCCGTGCCCAGCCAGTTTGCCCAACCGGGCGCCGTCGCGCCCAGTGCCGTATCCTGCGTTTCGTAGGAATGGGACACCATCCACGGGCCGGCCACCACCGTGACGCTGACGAACACCAGCACGACCAGTCCGGCCATGGCAAGGCGGTTTCGCCTGAGCCGCCGCCATGCGTCGCGTCCGAGCGAAGCGCCCTGTTCCGTGCTGCTGTCAGCAAATATCTTCAAAGTGTCCCATCCCAACCACGGTTGACAGAATTAATGCGGTTCCCTGCTTCATTGCGCCCTCACGCGCGGATCGAGCAGGGCCAGCGCAATGTCGGCGGCAAGATTGAGCGCCACCACGAGCACGGCATAGACGAGCACCGACCCGATGACCATGGTGTAGTCGCGGTTGAACGCGGATTCGACAAACTCGCGGCCCAGCCCCGGCACCTGAAAGATCGTCTCCACCACAAAGGAACCGGTAAACAGTCCCGCCGCCGCGGGACCGAGAAACGCCACGACGGGCTGTATGCCGCCGCGCAGCGCGTGACGGAGCACCACGCGGGTTTCGCTCAGCCCCTTGGCGCGGGCTGTGCGGATGAAATCCTGCGCGAGCACCTCGAGCATGCCGCCGCGCGTGAGCCGCGCGATGTAGGCCGCATAGGCGGCGCCCAGCGTTATGGACGGAAGAATCTTGTGCAGCGGCGTGGACCATCCCGCCACGGGGAGCCAGCCCAGCCACAGGGCAAACACCAGCACCAGCAGCGGGCCCAGCACGAAACCGGGCAGGCAAATGCCGAGCATGGCCACGGACATGGTTCCATGGTCGAGCATGCTGTTGGGCCGCAACGCGGCCAGCAGCCCCGCCGCCATGCCCACGCCCAGCGCGACCAGCAGCGCATAGGCGCCGAGTTCGAGCGACACCGGAAAGCGCAGCGCGATCCATTCGCCCACCGTGCGGCCGGGTTTGCGGAAGGAGGGCCCAAAGTCGCCTTTCAGCACGCCGCCGAGATAGCCGAAATACTGCCGGTACAGCGGCTGGTTCAACTGGTACTGCGCCTCCAACTGCCTGAGCACCTGCGGCGAGGCGCGCTTTTCGGTGTCAAACGGCCCCCCCGGCGCGAGCCGGACGAGGAAGAATGCCACGGTGACGACCACCAGCAGCACGGGGATCGCCTCAAGAAAACGGCGAAGGACGAATCCAATCATCGCTTCTCCCCCTTGCCGCGCTCCAGCCACAAATCGCCCCACGCAATGTAATCCAGCGGATTCATGATGAGCCCATGCACATCGGGTGACTGCAGGAACTTCCACGTGTAGAAATAGATTGGGATAACCGGCGCGCTTTCCAGCAGCATGGCCTCGGCCTGCTGGAGCAGTTCAAGCCTCCCGGTGTTGTCCGTCTCGGCGTAGGAGGCGCGGATGAGCGCGTCGTATTCCGGTGATGACCAACCGGTGCGGTTGTTGCCGGTGCCGGTCTGGAAACACTCCAGGAAATTCACCGGGTCCGCCACATCGGCAATCCACCCGCCCCTTGCCACGTCGTAGTCAAGCGTGTTGACGGCGCTAAGATAGACCTTCCAGTCCTGGTTGATCAGGCGCACATCGATGCCGAGATTGTCGCGCCACATGCGCTGCACCGTTTCCGCG
The DNA here is from genome assembly GCA_964580415.1 of uncultured Nitrospirales bacterium. Classification (GTDB taxonomy): domain Bacteria; phylum Hydrogenedentota; class Hydrogenedentia; order Hydrogenedentales; family CAITNO01; genus CAITNO01. The sequence continues at coordinate 6,509 of CAZOMH010000166.1, read as the reverse complement.
ATGGTGCGGTGCGCGTCGCTGGAATTGTAGAGAATCTCGACCGGTTTCATGCCCTGTCCGCCGGGAAAACCGGCTTCGGCCAGCAATGTCCGCGCCGCCTCCGGGTCGTATTTCACGGACGAGCGCGATGTATAACCGACGGTGTTCGGCGGCACCAGCGACGCTGCGGGGGTCTCGCCGGCCTTCATCACGTTGTTGGCGATCTCGCCGCGGTTCAGCGCCATGGCCAGCGCCCTGCGCACGCGGGGGTCGGTGTAGGGCGGACGTGTGGTGTTGATGCGGTAGAAGTAGACACCGAGATCGGGGCATATCTTTATGAGGTCCGGATGCTCCTTCCGGTAGATGGCCGTTTTGTGCATCGGCACCGTCGAGGTCAGGTCGATATTTCCCGCGCGGAAGGAGCGTTCCTCGGTCTGCTGGTTGTCTATGGGATAGAACTCGATCCCGTCGAGCCGCACCTTTGCCGTGTTCCAGTAGCAGGGGTTGCGGCGGACCCGCAGCACGTCGTTGGGCTGCCATTCGGCCAGCATGAAGGCGCCGTTGCTTACATGGTTTCCCGCACGGGTCCACAGCGTGCCCCGTTCGTCGATGGCGCCAAACTTCTCGATGGTCGGCCGATGCACGGGAAACCATGAAGAATGGGTCTGCATGGCCAAAAGATAGGGCGTCGGATTCTCCAGCGTCAACTCCAGCGTATGGTCGTCCAGCACCCGCACCCCGACCGTGCCGAAATCGTCCGTCTTTCCGTCGTTAAAATCGCGCGCGCCGCGAATACAGTGCAGCAGGTAGGCATATTCCGAGCCCAATTTCGGGCTCAGAATGCGCCGCCAAGCGTAGGCGAAATCGCGGGCCGTGACAGGGTCTCCGTTTGACCAGCGGGCGTTTTGCCTAATATGGAAAGTGTAAACGAGTTCATCCGGGGAGATATCCCACGATTCGGCGGCGGCGGGAATGGGTTTCAGGGTGGCCGGATCGATACCCGCCAAGCCCTCAAAGAGCGACGCAAGAATGTGGTGTTCCGGCTGGCCTGTAACCTGGTGCGGGTCCAAGTCCTGCGGTTCCGCCCCGTTGCCCACCCGGATAACGGCACCCGGCAGCGCCCCGGGGTCGTTCCAGGTGCATCCGGTCATCACGGAGAGGCACAGCACGGCCAGCACCGTAATATGCAGGACAGCCGCCCACGGCTGTCGCTCCTGAGCGTTCGTTTCAAGCCGACAGCCGAGGGCGGCTGTCCCACATTCTGTTTCAACCCGTCCAGTCATATTCCGCGCATGTTTATCCCAGTGTTTCGGCGCCGCCTGCCTGTTCCCGTTGGATTATCGCCCGTCCCGTGCCGGTGCTGCAAGCGGTGCGTTTGCCCCGCCGGGGTCCGGAGCCTATAATGCAGCCGGTTTTCCCGTTCGCGCCTGCCGCGACGGTGACAGGAAGGCACAAGTCTTTTTTCATGCTGCAATTTTGCCGCAAGTTAATAACCCTGGCGACGCTGTTGGGCGCATGCGCCGGTGTGACCGCAGCCGACGAGGCCGCGGCGAACGCGGTCAAGGCGGCGCGCCAGGAGCAGACCGTGGTGCTGCTGCACGGCATGGGCCGGGGCCGGGCCTCGCTCTGGGTACTGGAAACACGGCTGAAATCGGCCGGTTTTTGCACGGTCAACTTTCCCTATGTCACCCATGCCCGCTCGCTGGACCAACTTTCGGATGACTTGATCAAGTTCATAAAAGAAAACGTCAAAACGCCGACCTATTGCATCATTGGCCATTCCCTCGGCAATATCATCGTGCGCAACAGCTTCCGCAAAGAGCTGCCGCCGGGCCTGAAACGCATCGTCATGCTGGCGCCGCCCAACCGTCCCGCCGATCTGGCGCGCGCGTTTAAGGACAATCCGGTGTACCGCTGGTTCACCGGCGAAAGCGGCCAGCAACTCGCCTCGGACGAGTTCTACAAGAAGCTGCCCGTGCCGACGGCGGAATTCGGCGTTATCGCGGGCGACCGCGGCCAGTCGGTCACATTCAAGGAACCCAACGACGGGGTGATTACCGTCGAGAGCACCAGGCTGGACGGGATGAAGGCCTGGGTGCTGGTGCATCAAGCCCACACTTTCATCATGAACAGCCGCCAGGTTGCGCAGTTAACCGTTCGCTTTCTGGAGCACGGCGATTTCAATGTCGAGCCGGACCACACGGCAACGGAAACGGGCGGCACACTGTACTATGACATTGAGGACGGCCCGGACCCGGACGAGGGAGAGGACGAGGCCCCGGACATGCCGTCCAAGTAGGACGGACGACTGGGAACGACAGGCGAGGGCGCCTGTCCAACACTTTCGCAATAGAAAGGCACGAGATCGGTGCGTATTCTGATTATGGGCGCGGGTTCCATGGGTTCGTCCGTGGGCGGATTCATGGCCGGGGCGGGGCATCATGTGACGATGGTCGGACGCGCGGCGCACATGGAAGCCGTTGCCGCCGGGGGCCTGCGCGTTACGGGCATCTGGGGCGACCACTGTTTCACGGGCATCGACGCGCGCACCTCGGCGGAAGGGCTGAAGCGGGGCGATTATGACGTGGTGTTCATCACGGTAAAATCCTATGACACGGCGGCGGCGCTGGAAGCGGCCGCCCCGGTGGTTGATGAAAACACGCTTGTGTGCGCCTATCAGAACGGCCTGGGCAACATTGAGCAGATCGAAGCGCGCTTTGGCGTGCCGCGCACGGTCGGTGCGCGCGCGATTTACGGCGCGCGCATCGCGGCGCCGGGCACCGTTGCTGTCACGGTTATTGCCAGTCCCACGGCGCTTGGCGTACCCCAACCAAGAGCCGGCAGGGATGCCGGCGTTCCCGGTCCGGGCGTTCCGCGGCCCGAAGGCCCTGCGGGGCGGGTGCGGGAACTTGCGGCCGCGATGGATGCGGCGGGGCTGCCCACGGTGTACTCGGACCGGGTGGAGACGCTGCTCTGGGCCAAGGTGGCCTACAACTGCGCGCTGAACCCGCTTTCCGCGCTGCTGGACGTTCCCTACGGCAGGCTGCCGGAGATTCCCGAGACGCGCCGGATGATGGACACGGTGATTGACGAGCTTTACGCGGTCGGCCATGCGCGGGGCGTGCTGCTGGATCCGCCCGACGCGAACGCATACCGGGAGTTGTTTTACACCACACTGCTGCCGCCCACGGCGGCGCACTATGCGAGCATGCACGAGGACTTTGCACGGCACCGCCGCACGGAGATTGACGCCCTGAACGGGGCGATTGCGCGCTTGGGCGCGGCGGTCAATGCGGCTTGTCCGCTGAACACATGGCTTGCAGACCTGGTTCATGCGCGCGAGGCGGCGATGGGGACCCGGCAGGTATGAGCCGCAGGCGGGCGAACCGGGAAAAGCCTCAAGCCGGGCTTGAGCCGCCGTCGGCATCGCCGTCTTCCGGGCCCTCCAACGGCGCGCCGGAGACCGCCCGGTTTGATCGGTCCTTCTGCATCCTCGGCATTGTCCTAATCGTATGCGCCATGCTGCTGACGTTCCGTTTTGCCATGAGCCCCGGCAATGCGCGGTTTCTGGGTGTCGGCGACACATGGACTTACTACGGACCGACGTTGTCCTACATGGACCATGCCATTCACGAGGACCATGAACTGCCGCTCTGGAACCCGCTGTATTTTTGCGGCCAGCCCCACGCGGCCAACCCGCAGAGTTTTGTATTCTACCCGCCGAACCTGCTGCGCAGCCTGCTGACCTTTCAACCGACCCCGTTGCGGACGCATGCGGGTATCGCGCTCATGGTGCTGTTGCAGACGGTGGTGGCGGGCATCGGCGCGTTGATGCTCGCGCGGAGGCACGGCTACTCCTGCGGCGCGGCGCTGCTGGCGGCGTTCGCGTTTTCTTTCAGCGGCGCGCTGGTTTCCCGGGCCATCGGCCACTGGATATTCCTGAACAGCACCTGCTGGCTGCCCTGGGCGCTGCTTTGCGCGCATGCCATGGCGCATGGGCGCGAATTTCCCAAACGTATCGCGGCGGCGGCGGGAACAGGGCTGTTTTACGGCTTCTGTATTTTGGGCGGCGTGCCGTCCCTGACCTTTGTGGGCGGCCTGTTGCTGGGTGCCTACTGGCTGCTGGAAACCCTTGGGGAAGCGGCGCTTGCCGCAAGCGGCGGCGCTGAAACGGGAGCGGTGTTCCGCTGGAAACCGGCGTTCAAAACCGTTGCCGCCGGCGGTGCGCTTTTCGCCGGTGCCATGGCCGTTTCGGCCATGCTGGCCGCACCGCTGCTTTTGCCGCTGGTGGAGTTTGCCCGCCAGACCGGCCGCGCGGGGGTGGGGGCGGGTGTGGAGGATATTGCCCCCCTGTCCTACAGTTGGAAACTTGTAAAGGCGCTGATCTTCTACGAGGGCCACGATTCCTACGAGGGAATTCGCGGGGGTGGCGCGGCCGTGGTTTCCCTTGCCCTGCTGGCGCTGTTCCTGAGACCCCGATGGAACGGCCTGCGCTGGGCCGTGCTCTTTGCGTTTGTCCTGGACCTGAGCGTTTCCCAGCCGATCCTGTTCGGACGGTTGATACGGAATATTGCTCCGTTCATCAGCAACAATCCCGGCCGGGGCATGGCCGTGGGTTGTCTTCCGCTGGCGATGCTGGCCGGATGGGGGCTGGATGCGGTCATGCAGCCGCCCGCCACGCTGCGGCGCGGAATGGTTTTGTCGGCGCTTGTTGTTGCCGTCGGCGGTGCGGTGCTTGCAACACTGCTGTTTGCCGTCCCGCCTGGAAATCATCAGGCGCCGCGCCTTGCGGCGGCGCTTCCCGCCATGGCTCTGGCGGCAGCCCTGCTGGGACTGTGGCTGCGCGAAAACCTGCTCACCGGCATCATTGCGGCCATGCTGGTGCTCGGCGAAATACTGGCATGGAACGGCGTGCTTCTGCCCGATATGATGACACAGGGCAACCTCTACCCGTTCCCCGTGCAGACACTTGTTTCAAGAATGAACTATCCGCTGGAAAACCGGCGCGTTGCGGACCGCCAGCCCAACACCCGGCTCTACGACCTCCAATTCATCATGAACGGCTATGACCCGCTGCACTTGCTGACGACAAGAAACACCATCACACCGGTCCTGGTGGATCGAAAGAAATTCATGGTTCGGACCATTGAGGCGCAGGAACCAACCGGCCTGAGTCTGCGGGGGCATCTGTTTCTGAAGCGCCGGTTCTGGCTGGCGCGCGAATACTGTCCCGAACCGCTCCCCAAGTGCGGGCGGTTATATCCCTCCGCGCGCGTGGTATTCCTGCCGGGCGCAAAGGATATTCCCATCCCCGCCGTTTCGGGCGATCAACTGCCTGAAACCGGCCTGTCAAAGAGGGAAAACGAAACCAGTCTCCTCGACAACGGCCGCCCCCTGCTGGTCAGGCGGGAAATGATGAAAGAGCCCGGCACCAGTGCCGCGATTGGCGAGGCTGCCCCGGGCGGACGCCACAGTTCCTTCTTTCTAACCCTCTCCGGACAGGGGTTCATTAGATTCACTCCCGTGTTCAAGAACGTCGATACGGGCGACATGCAGTTTGGCATCCAGCGGGACATTACACTGGCGGCAAACACGCCGCAAACCCTGGAGTACCCCATGCCCGACACCAACCGCGTGCAGGTGTTTCTCCGGGCGGATTTCCTGGATTCGGGCAACGAGGTGCTGATTACCGGCGCCAGCGTGGCCACCGACGGGGATGATGAAAACGATCATATCCGGATCGTGCGCCAGACCGCGAACACGACCGAACTGCGCCTGACCGATCTGCCCGCGCCGCGGGTGCTGCTGTTCACGGACAGCTTCTATCCGGGGTGGAAGGCCACGGTGGACGGCAAAGAGGTTCCCATTCTGGCGGCCAACAATGCTTTCAAGGCCATTGTCGTGCCGGCAGGCACGAGCGAGGTGCGCTTTGCCTTTAACTCGATTCGGACCATGGCCGGACTCGCGCTGGCCGGAGTTGCCCTCCTGCTTGTTGTCCTGGCAGCCGCCTTCCCGGTATGGCGAAACCGTCGGCGCGGCGCGGTATTGTCATCCCGGGGGCAGTGAGGCCCCCTTTCGCATGCCGACGTCCAGCCGCGGGCAAGCCCCCCCCGGCATGTCCGGGATGCCGGGCTCTTGCCCCGGCGGGGGGCGGTGTGGTTAGATAGTCCACTGAAAAGAACCCGGTGCGGGGTCGGCCCCGGCCGCTCATGAAAGGAAGACCCATGTTTAGCTCGCCCAAGGAATCATTGATCGAAAAGTCCTTCGCCAATGCGAAGGAGGCCTATGCCGCGATGGGTGTGGACGCGGAAGCGGCCCTTGCCCGGCTCGCCGGCATTCCCGTGTCGCTGCACTGCTGGCAGGGCGACGACGTGGGCGGATTTGAAAACCTGACCGCCGCGTCGGGCGGCGGCATCCAGGCCACCGGCAACTACCCCGGCAAGGCGCGGGGTCCGGAACAGTTGCGCGCCGACGCCGACAAGGCGCTCAGCCTGATTCCCGGCAGGCACCGGTTCAACGTTCACGCCATG
>CAZOMH010000165.1:5571-8342 GCA_964580415.1 uncultured Nitrospirales bacterium | reverse complement strand
GCAAAACGATGGAGGGGTATGAGTACCGCGATCCACAGGCGGACAAGGACAACCAGTTCACGGAGGAACTGGACGCGCTCAAGCACCCGAAGGCGACAATGGAACAGTTGCGCAAGGAGAAACGCTACGGGCGCATGGGCGAGATTCTCGCCGCCATGAACGAGCCCGCAGAAGCGGCACTCTGGTTTGAGAAAGACAAACAGTACGACCGCGCGGCCCAGGAGCTTGCGAAGTCGGGGCATACGCGGCAGGCGGCGCGGCTGTTGTGGCGCTGCGGCGACTACGGCACGGCGGCACGGTTCTACATGGAGATCGGCAAGACACGGTGGGCGGCGGAGGGATTTGAACGGGCCGGCATGATTGGCGAGGCTGCGCTGGCGTGGGCAAAGGCGGGGAACATCAACAAGGCCCTTTCGGCCCATGCCGGATACTTTCAAAGCACAACGGAACCGGCCGCGCGCCAGGAGCAGATGGCGGATCAGTGCTATCAACTGCTGCATGATCCCTCGCTGGCGCAGAAGGGCGATCCGGATATTCGGGCCGCGCTGCTGGCGGTGGTGGGCGAGCGTTTTCTCCTTGCCGGCCGCGCGGCACTGGCGGCGCAGGTGATGGTGGAGGCGGGGAGAAACGACCGTGCGGCGCAGATTTTCGCGCAAATGCGAAACAGCGCGTCCCCGCGGCGGTAATTGTTGACAGGCCCCGGCATTATTTCTTGACTTTGCCCGCTGGAAACCTGTAGTTTCAACGTTGCCGGAGACTGGCGTGGATGCGCCTTGCATCCATCCCGTCCACGGCCCCCGCGACACGGGGAACGGACACCTGCGGAGGATGTGCCGGAATGATTGATCGCATAACGATCCTTGGTGGCAGCAGCGTTTACATTCCCGAGTTCATTCTTTCCGTAATCTCGCATAATCTCACCGTTCGGGAAATCGTGCTGCAGGGTCGTCCCGGCCGAAAGCTGGATGTGGTGAGGGCCTTTTGCGCCAGGCTGATTGACAAGGCGGGCTTTCCCATCAAAATCACCGCGGAAACCGATGTGGCCGCTGCGGTGACCGGCGCCAAGTACGTCATCAACCATTTGCGGGTGGGCGGCATGAAGGCGCGCCTGCGGGACGAAATGCTGCCGCCCCAGTTCAATCTGGTGGGCAGCGAGCAGTTGGGCGCGGGGGCAATCACCAACGCGCTGCGCACACTGCCGGTGGTGCTTGAGTACGCGCGCATCATAGAGAGCGTCAATCCGCAGGCGATCCTGATCAACATGAGCAACCCGGCGGGAATTCTGGTGGAGGCGCTGGCGCGGCTTACCAGGCTGACAGTGGTGGGGGCCTGCGACCTGCCGCGGGTCTATACGAGGAAAATTGCGGCGGTGCTGGGGCAGGAGACCTCGGCGCTCACTGTGGATTATGTCGGACTCTACAATCTGGGCTGGATTCAGGATGTGAAACTGGACGGCCGGAGCAGGATGAGTTACCTGCTGGAACTGCTCGAAACACGGCAGGAAGAGGATTTCGACTACGACCTTATCGAACTGTTCCGCATGATTCCCACACACGCCACCGGGATGTATTTTCACCGGGCGGAGGTGCTCAAGAAACAGCAAAACTGCGCCCGGTTCCGGGCGGAGGTGCTGTATGAGGCCGAACAGCAGATACTGCGGATGTACGAGGACCCGCACCTTTGCGCGCTGCCCGAACTGACCCGGCAGCGCAATGCGGGATGGTATGAAGAGACGATTATGCCGTTGATCCACGGTTTTGAAAGCAGCGAGGGCATATCCACCGTCGTGTGCGTGCCGAACAACGGATCGATTCGGGACCTGTCCGATGAAAGCAGCGTGGAAGTGCCCGCGCTGGTCAGCAGCAAGGGGCTGAAACCGCGCAAGGTGGGAATGCTTCCCCGCTTCCTCAAGGGCGTGTTCTGGTCCATCAAGGAAAGCGACCGGCTGACGATTGAAGCCCATCTCCAGAAGTCGTTCGAATGCGCGCTTCAAGCGCTGGCCGTGAACCCCTTTGTTGACTCGGTGGTTCGCGCGCGGAAATACCTGGAAAAAGTCACGAAATTGGAACCGTTCGATCTGCATTAACCCGGGGCATGTTGTCCAGTTGGACAGGCCCCCTGCAAAGTATTACTATTATAGAGGTGCGTCCGGAGGTGTCCGGTCGCCACAATTGGCGAGTCAGGCGCCGCCTCAGTCAAGGGGCGCGGACTTATCCCGAAGCAGGGGACAAGGAAGCAGACATGAAAAAATCAGGCGTGTTGGCGGCGGTAATCGTGCTTGTGGCAATGACCGCGTGGGCAAACGGCGTAAAAATCACCGGCACATCGGCGTCGGCCACGCTCAAGGACCTGGTGGGCACGGACACCCTGGTGACAATAGTGCTCAAGGAGTCCGGCGCGAAAGACAGCAACCTCAAGATTGTGGAACTGCTGCCCAACGCCATCAACGTTCAGACAGAAAAGGGCGACATCGTGCCCTATTTGCTGGACATGGTGGAGGAAGTGCAGGTGCAGGGCGGCCAGATCGAGGGGAAACGGTTCAAGGCGGATGACATCCAGGTGCTTCGGCCCGAGCAGCAGCGTGTGGTTGAGCGGGCAATGTCCCGGGCCGCGGAAATTTTCGGCGCGGCAAACGATGACCAGGACCTGAAGATGGAAGCGGCGGTCCTGATGGCCGTGAACAAGAACGGCGATGCCACCAAGTATCTCAAGCAGTTGGCCGAAACAAACGACATTGCGGTTCAGTTGACGGCATCCAAGGCGCTGTACCT
>CAZOMH010000165.1:0-5561 GCA_964580415.1 uncultured Nitrospirales bacterium | reverse complement strand
TCGCCAGGGTATTGAAAGCGGCAACCGCAAGGCGCGCTCGCTGGCCGCTTCGCTCGCCGGTCTCAACAACTACAGTGTCGGTATTCCGCTTTTGAAACCGCTCTTTGAGGATCGCGCGGTGGAGTTGTCGGCGCCGGCGGCGCGCGCGCTGGCGCGGTTGGGCGACCGGGAGATTATCCCGCGGCTGGCGGCCATGCTGGAGGAGCCGAACGAGGCGAAGGGTGAGGCGGCGGTCTTTGCCCTTTCGCATCTTGGCGGTGATGACATTGCGCTGGATATGAACGCGAAGCTGGGGGAAACCGAAGGCATTGTGCGGTACCGCGCACTCCGGGTCTTGTACCGCATGAAGGCCCCGGGGGTAATGGACCAGATTCGGAAGGTCTTCAAGGACTATCCCACGCTGGCCCCGATGGCGGCGCTTGTGCTCACAAAAGAGGGCGACTGGGAAGCCACGCAGTTTCTGCGCACCCGGCTGACGCGCCGCGAAGACCCCACAGACGCCAATCTTATCTACCGCGCGCAGGCGGCGGCGGCGCTGCTCCAAAACGGAGACCCCTCCACGCTGGCGGTGTTCCAGGAGATTTTGCGATCCAACAGCCTTAAGGCAAAGCAGAAAGTATTCGAACTGTTTACCGACATCGGCAGCGTGCGGTTGATTCCGATACTCCAGCCCAGCATCGAAAATGTGGACAAACACATATCGCTGGACGCCTGTGAGGCAGTCGCCACGCTGGCCATGCCGACGTTCAGGACGCGCATCCAGGAGATGCGGACCGAAGAATGATTGAGCGTCTGCATGTGCGGATTGCCGGACGCGTGCAGGGTGTGGGGTTTCGCTGGGCCACGCGGGCCAAGGCGCGGGAACTGGGTCTGTGCGGATGGGTGCGAAATCTGCCCGGCGGCGACGTCGAGGCGGAATTCGAGGGCAGCCCGGCGGCACTGGATGCAATGGAGACATGGTGCTGGCAAGGACCCCGCATGGCGCTCGTGAACACCGTCAGCGCCGCGCGTGAACACGGCGAACCCAGGCACGACACGTTTGTCGTTTCCGGTTAGCCGGCACCCCCGGACAGGAACAACGATATGCCGGCAACCCCCCGCGAACTCGTTTTTCAGGCGCTGAACTTTGAGAAACCGGCACGCGCGCCGCGCCAGTTGTGGTATCTGCCCTGGGCCGAAATCCACCACCCCGCCGAATTGGCCGAAATTCGCGCGGCTTTTCCGGCGGACATTGAAAGCGCGCCGGGCTTCCTGAGGGAACCCTGCTTTGCCACGGGAGACGCCTGCGAACCGGGCGTGTTTACCGACGACTGGGGAGCCGAGTTCATCAACATACAGCGCGGCGTGGTGGGCGAGGTGAAAAATCCGCCCGTCCGCGACTGGGCGACGGATGCTGCAAAAGTGCATGTGCCCCGCGAGTGGCTGAGCGTGGACATTGACCGGGTGAATGCGTTCTGCGGAAATTCGGACAAGTTCGTCATGGCCGGATGCTGCCCGCGCCCCTTCGAGCAGATGCAGTTCCTGCGGGGCACCGCGGATTTCTATCTTGACCTGCTCACGCGGCCTTCCGGGATGATGGTGTTTCTCAAGGGCATGCACGACTTCTACTGCGCGCAAATGGAACTGTGGGCGGGAACGGACGTGGATGCGCTGATGTTCATGGATGACTGGGGATCGCAGCAGAGCCTGCTCATTGATCCCGCCCTCTGGCGCGAGGTGTTCAAGCCGTTCTACCGTGACTATATCCAAATTGCCCACGGCGCGAAGAAGAAGATTTTCATGCATTCCGACGGGTACACACTCGACATTTACCCGGACATGGTGGAGTTGGGACTGGATGCGTTCAACTCGCAGCTTTTCTGCATGGGAGTGGACAAACTGGAACCCTTTGCGGGAAAGATCACCTTCTGGGGCGAAATTGACCGGCAGCACTTGCTTCCGGATGGAAGTGCCGGGGACATACGGAAGGCGGTGGAGCAGGTCTGCCGGACGCTGTGGAAAGACGGCGGCTGCATCGCGCAATGCGAGTTCGGCGCGGCCGCAAAACCCGAAAACGTGCGCGAGGTGTTTGCGCACTGGGACCGGCTGACCGCGCGGTAACCGCCCCGCCGTTCCCCGGACAGGCTTCTTATGAAATGTTTGCCGTCAAAAAAACCATCCGTTCCAGGCACACCGCTGGTGCGTTTTTCAGACGTAACGCTGCGCGCCGGAGGCGTGGACGTTTTTGAGAACACCTGCTGGACGATTGGCCGCGGTGAGCAGTGGGCCGTCGTCGGACCCAACGGTTCCGGCAAGTCCACCCTGATTCGGGCAATCCTGGGTGAGGTCCCCGTGTCCGCGGGGGAGATCGAGTACGGCTTGGACAGTTCCCCCGGCGCGGCGTTGCGGGAGTGGTTTCCGGACGGTGCCATCGCCCATATTTCCCTGGAGCAGCACCGTGCGGTGATGGTCGCTGCGCTGTCGTTCTACCAGGCCCGCTGGTCTCCGGTGGATGAGGATGAACCCGTTCTCGTTCGCGATTTCCTGGTGGGTGAAGCCCTGCACGGGGTTTCCCGGGCACGGTTTCGCCGGGCGCTTTCGTTCTTCGATCTGGCGCCGCTGGCCGGACGCAAAATCACGACCCTGTCCAACGGGGAGATGCGCAAGGTGCTCATTGCCCGGGCGCTGCTCACCCGGCCCCGGCTGCTCGTTCTTGACGACCCGTTTTCGGGCATGGACAGCGCGGCGCGCGGACGGCTGCGGCAGATGCTGCGCACGCTCATGGCCGAAGGACAGCCCGTCTTGCTGGCCACCACGCGTCCGGAGGAAATACCGGCGGGTGTCACCCACGCACTGTATGTGGACCGGGGCCGGGTTGTACTGCAGGGAAAGAAACGGGCCGTGCTGGCCGACCCGCGCATTGGGACGCTGGCCAACAGCGCTGCGCCGGTACTGGTTCCGGAAATGCGTTTCTACAGCAGGCGCGGCGGGCGGAAAGAAACGGTTTCGGGCGCTCCGCTCGTGGAAATGCGGCATGTGCATGTGCGCTATGGAAGCACGCATATCATTAATGATGTGACCTGGACGGTCAGCACGGGCGAACGCTGGGTGCTTTGCGGTCCGAACGGATCGGGGAAAAGCACCCTGCTCAGCCTGATCCTGGCGGACAATCCGCAGGCTTACGCGAATGACCTCCGGCTGTTTGGAATACAGCGCGGCAGTGGCGAGAGCATCTGGGAGATCAAGCGCCGCATCGGGTGGATGGGTCCGGAACTGCAGTATCTGTATCCGGGCGACGCCACCTGTTTCCAGGTGGTTTGCTCGGGGCTGTACGACACGATAGGACTGTATCAGGATTGTTCGCGGCGGGAACGGCGGGCCGTGCGCTGCTGGTTGGACAATATGGGCGTATCGCACCTGGCGGACACGGCCTTTGGCTCCGTCTCTGACAGCGGACAGCGGCTGGTCCTGTTGGCGCGGGCGATGGTGAAGGAGCCGCCGCTCCTCGTGCTGGACGAACCCTGCCAGGGACTCGACCGGGCCCGCCGCGCGGCGGTGCTGTCACTCATTGACAGGATTGCGTGTACCGCGCGCGGCGCCGTCGTATATGTCACACATCACAGAGATGAGATACCGGAATCCTTTACGCACGAGCTTCGGCTCAACGCGGGACGGGTGACAAAACGCGGCAGGCGGTAGTGCGGCAGACCGTGAAGACGCCGCGCCGGACGCCGTGAAAGAACGGAGAATGCGCCGGGGTGGGATACCCTCGGGGAAAAGCGTCATCGGTGCCGCTGCGGTCCGAAGCCTGCCTTGCGCTTCCCCCGATATCGGAATGCTGCATGCCTAACCCCATAAACGGCAAAAGGTTGCGCGAATCATCGGCGGTACGGTATACTAATTTTCCGTGTTTTTTGCTTTCTTTTTCCAAGAGGTACCAATATGGCCCGTAGTATGACCGGCTTCGGCCGGGCGATAACCGCCTACGCGGAAGAGCAGATTACCGTGGAAGTGAGTGCGGTCAATCACCGCTTCCTCGAAAGCTCTTTTCGTCTGCCTCCGGCGTGGGCCTCTTTGGAAGCGCCCCTGCGCGAGTTGGTCAAACAGGAGACCACCCGGGGCAAGGTCAATATTTCAGTACGCCGCGAGTACGGCCCCTTGGGCCGCGTGCGTATCCGGCTTGACGAGGAAGTCTCGGCGCATTACGTGGACGCATCGCGCCGCCTGGCCGAACTTCTTAACACCTCCGAAGAACTTTCCCTCGACCGACTCGTCACGCTGGACGGTGTGTTCATTCATGAAGACGCGGCGCAGGATATTGAGGCCGTGCAGGCCATGCTCGAAGCGGCCCTGGCCGAGGCGTTGCGGGCGTTCAATCAGGCCCGCGAGAACGAGGGCGGGGCGCTGCTGCGCGATATGACAGCCCGGCTGGATGCGATCGAGGCCTCCGCGGCCCGCGTCGAGGCCCGTTTCCCCGAGATATCCGCGCTCTACCGCACCCGTCTTACCGAACGCATCCGGGAACTCATTGCCGACAGCAATGTAAAAGAGGAGCGCGTGGCGATTGAGGTTGCCATGATGGCCGACCGCATGGACGTCACCGAGGAAACGGTGCGCCTGCGCGCCCATTTGGAGCACGGGCGCGCCCTGTTCAAATCCCCCGAACCCGTCGGACGCGACCTGAATTTCCTGGTCCAGGAAATGGGCCGGGAAATCAACACCATGGGTTCCAAACTGCGCGATGTCGAGGCGGCCCGCGAAGTCCTCCTCATGAAATCGGAACTTGAAAAGCTGCGCGAGCAGATTCAGAACATAGAGTGATCGGGACGTGGCGGAACGCGGCAGTCTGTATGTGATTTCGGCGCCGTCGGGCGCGGGCAAGAATGCCCTGCTTGGCGAGGTGCGCCGCCGTGAAACGCGCATCGCGTCCACCGTGTCCGCCACCACCCGCGCCCCGCGCCCCGGCGAGCGGAACGGTGTGGACTATTACTTTTTGGACCGGGAAACGTTTAAACACCGCGTGGCGGCCGGGGATTTCGCCGAATGGGCCGAGGTGCATGGCAACCTCTACGGCACGCTTCGCAGCGAGCTGAACCGGTGCCTGGCAACCGGCAGTGACGTGATACTTGAATTGGATGTGCAGGGAATGCGCAGCCTGAAAAGCCTCTATCCGGGCGTGGAAACCGTCTTTCTGGCACCGCCTTCGATGGAGGAACTGGAACGCCGGCTGCGCAGCCGCGGCACCAATGACGAGGCCGACATTGCCCTGCGCATGCGCAACGCCGGGACCGAAATGGCCGCAAGCAGTGAGTTTGATTGTATAATTGTCAATGACACCATTGACCGCGCCGCCGCGGAAATGGTAGAACTTTTGGCCGCCCGCCGTGCGGCACGAACCGCCGCGGACGCCGATATCAGGTGATCAACCGCGAAACAGGAGTCGCGTAATGCCTACCCCGTATTGTGTGGATGACTTCAAGGACAAGTTTGACAGCCTCTACCGGCTGGTGATTGTGAGCGCCAAGCGCGCCAACCAGGTGACCAAGCACGAGGCGCACGGTTTCGGCGCCGCGGCCCGCGCC
>CAZOMH010000164.1:0-8347 GCA_964580415.1 uncultured Nitrospirales bacterium | reverse complement strand
CCATGGTTGGATGCGCCGCACCCGGAGGGCGGAAACGGGCAATGCCGCGGCATTCTTCCCCCTGGGCCGCGTATTTTTGCCCGGCCAGGACCAGTGGGCCCAATTTGCCGCCGGTCCGGGGCCTGCCAGCCACAAGAACGTATGGTTGCAGCGCGAATCAGAGGAATCTGGAAACAGGTAAATGAAACGACTTTCTAACATAGAACTTGAAGCACTTCTTCTTGATGTGGAATCTGATCGTACCGAGCGAAAGGAGTCCTTCAAGGGAGACGTGCCAAAGAAGGCCAGGCAGGCCGTCTGCGCTTTCGCGAATGACTTGCCCAATCATAATAGGCCGGGGGGTCCTGTTTATTGGCGCACATGATGGCGGGTCTCCGTGCAATGAACCCGTATCGGATGAATTGCTGCTCACTTTGGCGCACATGGAAACGGACGGAAACATTCTTCCCCTGCCGGTGCTGTCGGTCGAAAAGCGGACGCTGCGCGGAGCGGATATGGCCGTGGCAACCGTCATGCCATCAGACATGCCTCCTGTCAAATATGACGGCAGAGTATGGGTTCGCACAGGGCCGCGCCGTTCCATTGCCAATGAACAGGAGGAACGCATCCTCATCGAAAAGCGAAGGCACAACATGCTGCCATTTGACCTGTGTCCGGTTCCAACGGCCGCACCCGGCGACTTGTCACGGGTTGTCTTTGAAAATGAGTGCCTGCCCGGGGCGTTTGCCGCCGATATTCTTGCGTCCAACAACCGGACCTATGAAGAACGGCTTGCATCCTGCCGGATGATCGTCAGCCCGGACGAGCCCACTCCCACCGTGCTTGGCCTCTTGTCGGTGGGCAAGAGTCCGCAGGACTTTCTTCCGGGGGCGTGCGTCCAGTTCTTGCGCATTGAGGGAACGGAGCTTTCCGACCCGGCCAGCGGCAAGGAAGGCATCGGCGGAACCCTTGTTGACATGCTTCGCCGGGCCGAGGAGAAGCTGAAGTCCCACAACCGCTCGGCCATCGACATCACGGCATCCCCCACACACACCAGGGAAATACCCTATCCTCCCGCGGCGTTGCAGCAGATTTTGTACAATGCGGTCCTCCACCGCACCTACCAGGGCACCAATGCCCCCGTGCGCATATACTGGTATGATGACCGCATCGAGATCAACAGCCCGGACGGCCCCTATGGCAATGTCACGGTGGAGAACTTCGGCAGACCGGGCATCACCGACTACCGCAATCCAAACATTGGCGATGCCCTTAAAACTTTCGGCTTCATACAGGCTTTCGGCAGAGGCATCGCCACGGCCAGAAGCGAGATGCGGAAAAACGGCAATCCGGATGTGGAGTTTCAGGCTGACCAGAGCGCCGTCATCTGCGTCTTGAGGATGAAACGATGAACGCCCCGGTATTGACCTTCTTCAACAACAAAGGGGGCGTGGGCAAGACTTCACTGGTCTACCACTTGGCCTGGATGTACTCCATTCTCGGCAAACGCATTGTTGTGATCGACCTCGATCCCCAGGCAAACCTGACCGCCGCATTTCTGGATGAGGATCGCATTGGGGGGAATCTGGGAAAGCTCCTCCGAAGGGGCCACTATCTACCGTTGTGTCCAGCCGCTCGCAGCGGTGGGCGATATCAGCGAGCGGGCACTTCAGGCAATTGCACCCTGCCTGTGGTTGCTGCCGGGCGACGTGAGCCTGTCCGGATATGAGGACACCCTTTCCAACGAATGGCCAAACAGCATGGGCGACAACAACCTTTACCGGCCCATGCGGATACTCGGCGCCTTCTGGCAGGTGATGCAAAAAGCAGCTGTTCAGGTGAATGCCGACCTTGTTCTTGTGGACATTGGGCCCAATTTGGACGCCATAAACCGCTCGGTCCTTATAGCCACGGATTATGTTGTCATCCCGCTTGGCGCGGATTTGTTCTCCCTTCAGGGGTTGAAGAATCTCGGCCCGACACTCGGGAGTTGGAAGGCTCTTTGGCAGAAACGCTTGGACAACTGGGCAAACAGCAGGGAAAGCGGGCAATATTCTGAATTTCGGCTGCCCCGGGGCCTGATGCAGCCCGTCGGTCATCTTTGCCAGCAGCACGGCGTGCGCCTTGACCGGCCCGTCAAGGCCTATGACAAGTGGGTGAACCGCATCCCCAACGTCTACAGACAGGCGGTTCTGAATCAGGATATCCCGACCGCGGACACGCAGGCCGAGGCCCCCTGTTGCCTGGCTACCATTCGCCACTATCGCAGCCTCGTTCCCATGGGGCGGGAGCACCGCAAGCCCATTTTCTCGCTCACTGCCGCAGACGGCGCCATTGGCAGCCATGCGTGCGCCGTTCAAGCCGCAAAGAGAGATTCCAAGGCCCTCGCCGAGAAAATTGCCTGCCAGATAAACCTTCCCCTTTGACGCCGAAACGTCCGTCTGGCACTCCCGTTTCATACCGGACGGGCAAAGAACCCGTCACCGCCGTTCGGCGGTGACAACCCGTTCATCAAAGGACGCCACAATGGTTTCACCGGGCTGCACAACGAGGAAATCCTTTTCGTCCCAGGGTCCTTCGAGAAACCGCCGCAGCAGGTCCGGGTCGCCCTGGAGAAAATCGCATTTCCACTTGAGCCAGTCGGCGCATTCGCGGGTGTAGGCCTTGTAGCGTTCCGCATCGCCCACGCCGAGGTCCACATAGGCCGCCGTGTTGTACGCGGTCATCCAGTTTTCGGATGCCTCCATCAGATACCGGGCGTTCTCCTCGCCGTAGGTCTCGACGTAGTGGGCCAGCACGCGCTCGTAGCGCTCCCTGCTGGGCTGCGTGCTGGTGTCAATCCAGCCGGGACTGTACCAGTAGGTGCCGGGATGGGAATCGAAGTATTCGCGGTACCGCTCCTTTGAGCCGAGCAGCAGTGTGATGCAGTCGTGTCCGCGCGGCACGACCAGCGGCAATGTCCGCGCCTGCGTGCCCACCAACCCGTTGCTGCACAGACCGTAGCCCACCAGAATGGCGTCCACCCGTTCCTGCACCCCGTCCTGGCCGCCGTTCAGGTGGTCCTCCTCCACGGTGTCGATGGCGCGCTGCAGTTCGGCGCGCAGCGTGTCGGGCACGCAGTGCAGCCCCTGCTTGAGAAAATGGAACTGAAACACCTGCGGCGCCAGCGCCGCGTAGTAGCACAGTTCGCGCCAAAACACATGGCAGGCAATAATGTGCCGCTTTTCCTTGGTGTGGATGTTCGAACCGTACCAGTCCATGCGTTGTCCTTCCCGGCCTTTGCCGCCGAAGTGGAGAAGTCCTGCGCGGTGCCGCGCAGTGTTTCGGAAAGTATAACGCAATCACGGCCTGTCATGGGCGTCCGGGAAAGCGCCGGACAGGGCAATGGCATTGAACCCGGCTGCCCCGCGGCAGTTGCGGCCGGCTGCATAGCGCACCACGGCACGGCTTCGGCTCGTCCCCGGCCGGCCGGTGTCCTGGACGGCCTACCGGATAACCACACGCCCCAGCAGTCTGGACTGGACCTTCTTTTCCCTGGCGACCGAAAACGGCAGGGAAAGCTGGGCGGCGGGGGACTCGGGCTCGTGCCGCACGCGCAAGTCCAGTCCATCGAAGGCGCTTGCCAGACAGGCGCTTGTGGCGGCGTGCCGAACGGAACCGGCCTTTTCCGCGTACTGAAAAGAAACCTCCACGGCGCTTCCATCTTTGGCCTTCAGGTTGAACTTCATCGTTTCACCGGACTTGAACGGGGCATCCGGGTCTCTGGCCGCCCCGGTGGATGCTATGCCGGCGCGCCCGGACGCAAACCGGAGCCCAAGACACAGAAGTCCCAACTCGCAAGCCATCAGGTCAAGAACACGCTGCGCGTCCTTGACGGAAATTTCCGACTCCAGGCTCATGGCGGCATAACGCGCAAGCGCCATGAAACGCATGGTGTCCCTGCGGAAACCGTAGCGGGCGATGAGCGACTTGGTGTAGCCGGCAACGGCAATAATCCCGCCCAGCGTGAACACCATAATGGTCACCGGGATAAGGGATTCGGCCGATTCCATGGCCACGACCTGGCCCAAAATGGCGGCAACCATGCAGCCCAGCGCCGCCGCATACAGGATCGTTGCCGTCTGCCGTTGGGAAAGTCCCCGCCGGAGCAGCCGGTGGTGCGTGTGGTTCGAATCGGCGCAAAACAGGGGAAAACCGCCCAGATAGCGGCGGACCATGGACAGGAGGGTCTCGAAAATGGGAATACCCAGTGCCATGACGGAACTGCACAGCAGCACGGCGCCGGCGCTCTTGTAGGAACCCATCAGCGACACGGTGGCCAGGGTGTATCCGATAAACAGGCTGCCCGTGTCGCCCAGGAAGACTTTGGCCGGATGCCAGTTGTACCGCAGGAAGGCCAGCAGGCTGCCGATCAGGGCAAGGTCCAGCAGCACCACGAAAGGGGACCCGTTCAATCCGGCAATAACGGCGAGCGTGGCGGCCGCGATGAGTCCCACCCCGGAGGCCAGCCCGTCCAAGCCGTCGATAATGTTGACCGCATTGGTGATGCCGACCACCCAAAGCACGGTCAGCAGGGTGCCGACGCCCACCACACCGCCCAGATGGACAACCCCGACCAGCGGCAGATTGACTGCGGAGACCGCATTCCCGGAAAGCGCCACCAGGAGGCCGGCCATAATTTCGACGAGCAGTTTGTGTCTGGCGCGCACCCCGCGCACGTCGTCCAGAACGCCCAGGACAAGAATGACAACGCCGCCCGCAACCAGAATGAACAGGTCCATCCTGCGATCACCGATTGCCCGGAACATGCCCGCCGTCTCAGTGGTGCAGGCCAAGGCCACGGCCAAAACAGGCAACGCAACCGCCAGCCCGCCGAGACGGGCTATGGTATGGTGGTGGATTTTTCGGTATCCGCCCCCCTCGACCGCGCCCAACCGGTGCGCCAGTCGGATTGCCAAGGGTGTCAGACAGGTGGTCGCCGCAAAACATCCAATGAATATGGCCCAACATGTCGGACTGACCATGTAGCTCTGCAAATTCAGCACTTCACTTCTCCCGTACTCTTCCAAAACGCAATAAGGCACCCCTTTGCGCATGCGTTCAGCTTGGAAAAGAACTCTGCTTCATCACAACGGATGAAACGCCCGCCATTTAACCTCAAACTACATTGCACCTTGCAGGCCCCGACCGGATACCAAACGAATATTCGGTCAATCAATGCTGCCTGATCAGTGAATTATACGCTTTTACCGTTCGCCTGTAAATCAGGTAATCCCTGAGTCCCGTCCTCGATATCCCTGACCCACAACCAAGGGAAAGGGACGAAACGAAACGCCGAAGGGGATGCATGGCTTGGCCTCTATTTTACCGGGGTAAAAATACCTTGCACGGCGTTCTGCAGGTCCCGGGCGAGGGTAAAACGGTCCGTCCCGGAGATGGGTGTATCGCCGAATCGTACCGTGATTTCATGCCAGGGCAGGGCCAAAACCCCCAACAGATGCACGAAAAAGGATCGTTCCGGCCCCCACGCCTCGATTTCCGAGGCTGGAATGCGGCCGTCGGCATCCCGGCAATAGGGGTCGGGGCCGAACAAGGCCACCTTGGAGGGCGGCGGACATCCCGGCGGGGTGCGATAGTTGAAGCTCAGGAAATGGACCGGGCAACCGGCCTGGACCGCGGCTTCGAGCAGTTCCGGATGGAAGGTTCGCACTTCCCGGCCCGGCCCCACAATACCCTCCGGTGCCATCACCAGGCTGTCCCCGGCAGCCAACGCCCGGACCATTTCGGCAACACACCGGGCCGGGTCCTGTCCCCTGAGCGGTGCGGGGATTACACGTATTCCCTTCATGAGCCGCCCGACGACGGGAATGGTCTCGTCGGCGGCCTGCACCACGATGGTGGCGTCAACGGAACATACCAGCGCAAAGAAATCCTGCCAGGAAAGGTGGTTGGTCACCAGAAAATAGGGGTGAACCGGGGGGACCCCCACCCGGCACACCCGCACGCCAACCAATGCCCGCATGCCATTGACCCACGCCAGCGACACGCGCCGGCGAAGGCGGACACCCTTTTCGGTCGATGCCAGCATCACCAGGCTTGCGAAACAGGAGGCAAGATAGCATGCAACAAGCCACACCAGGGCGCCAATGAGGCGCACCACTATCCGGAGAGGCCGCCATAGCGGGAAACCGGCCACCACATAACCAAAGGCGGCCTGCCCGCCTGTGCCTGTATGAACGGACCCTGTTTCCATGTTCTGCTCCAATTCCGGGTTTGCCGTGCGTTTCGAATCCCATCGTACCACATTCCCGCCGGACCGACCGGGCCTGTTTTCTTTTTGCGCGTTTCCCAATGTATCGGGACGGCCTCCGTCAAATTGCGCCGGTCCATGCGTTGGGCTAGAATGGCCGTGGAGAAGCCCGGGGATTTCGATTGTGGTCGGCACGGAATTTTGACCGGGGCCAATGCGTTCAACAAACGCGCGTCGGGAGAGCTGCCGGGCGGCGGCCCAAAAGAGCATAAGGACGTTGAGCAATCCATGGCGGATTCTGCAGTGACAGGTGCGGTGTACTGGCCCTTGTGGATTTATCTTGCAGGGGTGCTGGCGGTTATTGCCGGGATGCTCTCGCTCTCCTTCGTGCTCGGCCAGCGAAGCCGCAACCTTTCCAGGAGCGTTCCCTATGAATCGGGCATTTCCTCCACAGGTTCGGCCCATGGCAGGTTTTATGCCGGGTTCTTCCTGATGGCCATCTTCTTTGTGATTTTCGATCTGGAATCGGTCTTTGTGATGACTTGGGCGATTGCCGCGGGAGAGTTGGGATGGGCCGGATACGGGACCGTCTGCGTCTTTATCGGCGCGCTGTTTGTCTCGCTGATTTACCTGTGGCGCGAAGGCGCGCTGGAGTCCTAGTGTGAAGCCAAGTCCGGGACTGAATTCAGATATGTCTCCGCCCGCCGGGGTCCCCGGCCTGTTTGGAGATTTTCTGGAAAAGAACTTTTTGTTCGCGCGCCTTCAGGACCTGGTGGCCTGGGGCCGCAAGAACTCCCTCTGGCCTTTCAATTTCGGCCTGTCCTGCTGCTATGTGGAAATGGCCACCAGCCTGACCAGCCGTTATGACCTCGCCCGCTTCGGCGCCGAGGTCATCCGCGCCACGCCGCGCGAGGCCGACATGATGATCGTTGCCGGCACGGTGTTCATCAAAATGGCGCCCGTCATCCGCCAGCTCTACGAGCAGATGATGGAACCCCGCTGGGTGGTCGCCATGGGCGCCTGCGCCGGTTCGGGCGGCATGTACGATATCTACAGTGTGGTCCAGGGCGTGGACAAATTCCTGCCCGTGGACGTCTATGTGCCCGGCTGCCCGCCCCGTCCCGACGCCTTTCTGGAGGCACTCACGCTCCTTCAGGATGTGGTCGGCAAGGAACGGCGTCCGTTGAGCTGGCTCGTCGGTCCACAGGGCGTGATCCAGCCGGAACGGCCCAGCCAGCGTGATGTGAAGCGCGCCCGGCGCAGCCAGCTTACAACCCTGCGCCCGGTGGACGGCGTGCAGGACCCCGTTGAACCGGTGCATTCCATCAGGACCGCCGCCGCCAATGCGGAAACGCCCGAATCCGCCGAAATAGTGCGCGCATTGAATGAGCGCTTTTCCGGCGCGCTCGTGCAGGATCACACCGTCTGTGACGGGACACCCACGTTGTGGGTCGCCCCGGAACGCGTCAGGGAAGTGCTGCGCCACTTGCGGACCGAAGGGGACCAGCCCTACCGCATGCTCTACGACCTCTTCGCCATTGACGAGCGCACGCGGGTGACCAAACACGCCAGCGCGCGCGATTTCACCGTCGTCTACCACCTGCTTTCCCTGGACAACGCCCGGGAACTGCGCATCAAGACGCCCCTTCAGGGGGAACACCCCGCGCATCCCACGGTCACCGACCTCTGGCCCTCGGCCAACTGGTACGAACGCGAGGCGTGGGACCTGTTTGGCATCACCTTTGAAGGGCATCCGCACCTGTCGCGCATTCTCATGCCGCCCACCTGGAAGGGCCATCCGCTCCGCAAGGAACATCCCGCACGCGCAACAGAACTGCCCCCGTACCAGCTGCCCGACGACAAGATGGCCTTCGAACAGGACGCCCTGCAGTTCCGTCCCGAGCAGTGGGGACTGGAAAAGCACACCGAAGACTCGGACTACATGTTCCTCAATCTGGGCCCGCATCATCCGGGCACGCACGGGCTGCTGCGCATCATCCTCCAGTTGGACGGCGAGAACATCGTCAACGCCATTCCCGACATCGGCTACCACCACCGCGGCGCCGAGAAGATGGGCGAGCGCCAGTCGTGGCACACGTAAATCCCCTATACCGACCG
>CAZOMH010000163.1:0-8363 GCA_964580415.1 uncultured Nitrospirales bacterium | reverse complement strand
TGTAAGCGGTTCGCCCGAACGGAGTTTGCGAAGGGTGTTGGGCAGCAGTTTCTCCGCCGCATCGGAAAATACGGGCAGTGCCGGCGCCAAGTGGGCCGTCACCGGGAACAGGTTCTCCTCGCTGAGCGCTTCGACGGGACCGGGAATCCACACATTCACCACCGCCTTGTCGCCCGGCTGCAATTCGGGCGGCAGCACCACTCCCATGGCGGGCGTGCCCCGGCGGACAACCGCCTTGCCCGAAGCATCCAGCACGACGCTGTCCAGGCGCTGTTTGGCGCAACGGTAATCCACATAAGACGGCCCGCCGTCCGGAATGGCACTTGTTTCCAGCCGGCCAACGCGTCCCCAGAACGGGTCCAGCGCGTAGTCTTTGCCCTCCGTGTATACGGCGGCATCGCCGGGGCCGGACTTGACGCGCACCGTACCGGACACCAGCGTGCCCGCCGCCGTGCATTCCGCCGTGACCATCTGGTCCAGGTGCGCCCCGCGAAAGATACCGGCCGCCTTGGGGTCCCAGACGGGTATGGCGTCGTGCCGCTCATCCCGCACCGCAACCACGTCGGGCGGGGCCACAGCAACCTGCTGCCCAGCCGCGGCAGCCCCCTCTTTTCCGGACGGGACAAGCACCAGTGTCCAAGGCGGCGACACGGTCACTTGTATGTCTCCCGCGTCCACGGCGGAAATCAACGACAGAGAACACATTGTGAAAGCAAGCAACGACATGAAACGGGTCCTTTATGGTTAATCCTGCGAATAGGCTTCCAGTTCGGAAATGGACATTTGGATACCCGGTTGGTCCGGACCGTCCGGCTTGATCGATTCGACGCGCACATACCGGGCCTCCACAGAATCCACGGGAAACGTGCATACGCCGCCTTTTCCGTCTTTCACTTCTGCAATGGACTTCCATGATGCGCCATCGACGGACAAGGACACCCGGTATTCCGTGGCATACCCCTCGCCGAACCGGATGACCACCCGCTTCAGCGGAGTGCTATCGCCCAAGTCCACCTGATAGGTCCAGGCCCATTCGTAGGCGCCGCAGGCGGTGCTGAAGGGAATGCCATCAACACCGTAATGGGCAAAGTGCATGCCCGACGCCACCAGGGGGTGGCCGTCCACCCGGCTCAAGAGCCGCGCCTTCTTGCGGTAGGCCAGATTGCCCGGCGGAACCGCCGTATCGGGGGTGTCGGAGACCGGCTTGGGACGGTCAATGCGCACCGGCTCGGCCAGTTCCAGTTTGATGACAGTATCCACCGGGTCCTCGACCACATCGGCCAAACTCACCACCACATCTCCCCCGCGCCGTACCGTGGGAAGCTCCATACCCGTGTTCATGCACAAAGCCTTCAGAACGGGCACCTCCACCCGCCCAACCGCGAGTTCGCCTGTGGACGGACGTCCCGTCTTGCCATAAGGGGTCTTGAGCAGGTGAAGATAAATCGTCTTGCCGTCCAGGCTGACCGTGTCATATCCCCACTCCCCTTCCCTCAATGGCCCCGGACGCACTTCGGTGTACGAATGCCAAAGTGGAGGCAGGTCGGGCGGGTTTGCCCATGCCGCCATGGCCTCGTGGGCATGCCAGACAGGCGAATCGTCCAGTGTTGTTAATTGTCCGTTTTTGTCTATTCCCGTCTTTATTGACGGACTATGATCGATATTTGCAACGCAGCCGGCACCAATAAGCGCAATTTGGAGGCGCAGGTAGGCCTGCCAGTCCGCCGAAATTCCCGCCGAGTATTCAAAGGCCGGGTCGGCCAGCAACCGCCATGATTCCAGTGTCTGGCGCTTGGGCCAAGACAGTTCAAAGGGCCACAGGTCCCACAATTTATTTCCCCAGGCCCCCCAGCCCTCGAGACAGGCAACATCCCA
This sequence comes from uncultured Nitrospirales bacterium, assembly GCA_964580415.1. Taxonomy (GTDB): domain Bacteria; phylum Hydrogenedentota; class Hydrogenedentia; order Hydrogenedentales; family CAITNO01; genus CAITNO01. The sequence goes on along the minus strand of CAZOMH010000163.1, from coordinate 6,488 downwards.
ATCACCATTGCTTAACGTGGGGACGCCGTTTATGACAATGACTATATTGGGATCAATGGACTTGATGGCACTGTAGGCCGCATCGGCATAGGGACAGTCCCAACCGGCCCAATCCAGCCACAAAGCAGCAGGATGAAAACGTTTCACCGCCTCTTCCAGCACCAAGACCGCCCCGTCATCCCCGCCATGGTTGTCGCCGTCAAAATTGCCGAAGTACATTCCAAACCGGACCCCGGCCTTTTCAAGACTCTCCTTAAGGTTTGAAATAACGTTTTTGCATTGATCCTTGTCTTCATATATCGATTTGTATCTGTATTTGTGTTCACCGTTGTTGTAGGATATGGCCATACCCAAGCCATACCCTTGGCGTTTCATCAGTTCAGCGAAACGGTCAAATTCCTTTGGCTCCATCGCCGCCATCGCTTCAGGACCATGGATGAGCGCCACCAGCCGCGCATCTTCATACCATTTATTGGGTCGCTCCAATACGGTTATTTCCATTGATTTGCGGGCGTTATGATCGGCGGAATCGCAAGCCTCCACCGTGAAGGTATAGGATTCAATTCTGGCACTGGGTGCCACCGTCCCCGCGATGCGACCGTCCTCATGGAGTGCCAGCCCGTCCGGCAGTTCCCCCTTGAGCAGCTTCCACCGATAGGGGGGCATCCCTCCGCCCGCAACCAGACGGAACTCGGCCGCCCGCAGGGCAATATCAGGCCGGTGAAGCCAGGCATTCTCCTCCTGCCCGCGCTGAAGGAAGGACACCGCGTCCGCGCCTACATAAGGCCATTCCCGATAGGCGCCGGGCAGGACACCCGTGCCTATGTCGTCCATGGAACGGGTGGCGACAGTCAACGGTCCGGGGCCCCCCACCGGGGAACAGACCAAATCGGGCAGGGCATTTCCTGCGGCATCCACCAGTCCGGCCTGAAACCCGAAACGGCCCGGTCCGGTATTCCCGGCCTTGACCAGCAACCGGTTCCACCCGGGCAACAGGGAGACCCCGGCACGGGTGAAATCACGGTACGCCAGCGGCTTGTCCGCGGTCAGCACAGGAACACCGTTCAGCCAGACCCGGCATTCATTGTGCGCCCCGGCCAAGAGCACCGCCTCGCCGCCTGCGGGACTAAACACCCACACATGGGCATAGGCCGCGCATCCGGCCGCCGATTCACCGCGTTTGTTCTTGTAGTAGCTGAACAAGTCCTGGTAGTCGTCCAGATTGCGGGAAAACAGCCGGTCGTCAAACCACCGCCAGTCATGCCCCGCCGACTTGTCCCCCGGCTTGGGCGCGGCATCCGCCTCGCCAATCCAGTCCTTCGCGAATCCGGCATTGTCCCCGCCGTTTTCAAAAGGTCCAAGCACCGCCCATGTGTTGATGCAACCCGTGTCACCGGAAACCCCGGCCAGTACCATCAGGCTTATCGCCGCCATCATGCCCATCTCTGTGCTCCCGCCGGCGCCGTGCGCCGAACTATTGCGTTCCTGCACCTTCATCTTGCCACAAGCGCCCGGCGGACATCATCCCCGGCACAGGGCGGCCCGCCACTGGCGGGCCCGGTGGACATCCGGAGAATCACGCGGTGAAAAGCGCACTCGGGTCACGCCATGGGGAGAAACGCATCCGCCGTCTGTGGGAAACAACCGTGCGATCACAGCGAAGAGCTCCAAAAATAGAAACCGGGGCCGCACCGCCCCACGGCGGCGCGGCCCCGGAAAACAGGGCGCGGTTTGCGTTACGGCAGCAACTGCTGCAGGTCAAACACGACAGGGCTTTCCAGGAGCGCCATACTCGATCCCTTGGCGAAGGTGAAATTGATGCTCAACGAGCTGTCTGCCGTGTTGTACACGGCGTTCAACTGGTCAATCGATCCCAGAAGCGGGTTCATCGCGACCGAAGTGTCCGCGGCGAGTTTCAGGAATTCGTACTCCGTGAAAGCCTTCGTGTTTTTCAAAGCCAGCTTCTGGGCGTCGGTCAAACCCGTATTCGCGTCGATGGACAGTATATACGGATCAGCCGGGTTGTAACTGCCCCAGAGATTCGTCACTGCCTGCCCGTAACCGTTGCCAAGAATCGGGCTTGCCTGGAAAGTCATGCCCGCTGTCGTGGGGGTGGCGGTGTCGAAGACATTCGCCTGGTTGTAAATGACCGACGCGGCAAGACCGGGCACGGACAGTATGCTGGCTCCGCGCTGCTGGTTCCGACCGTCCGCAACAATGAGGTAACAGGCCCGCTCCACCGGCGTCGCCGTCACGGTGTCCACGGCCTCCTTCAGGCTCAGCGCGTCATAGAGCACGGACCGGCCAAGGAACATGCGCCCCAGGTTGGTCTTGCTGGCCGACACGTTGGTTGTGTCAATCGCGTCGCTCCAACTGATGCCGCCAAGATTGACACCCGTCCGGCCGATGGTCAGTCCGGCAAAAGTCAGCACCGCGTGGGGCACGCCGGCCTGGGGAATGTACACCACAACGCATCCATAGTCCTGGGGACTCTTGGACCCGCCACCCGGTGCCGTCCACGTCAACTGGCCGGAACCGTTCACGGTCACCGCATGGATCGTTTCCCGGTCTTCGGTGCGCCCGCGCCACGCGGCCGCGGCCGCGCCGGTGCCCGTGTTCTTGCCCGCGCTTGCCGCGCCGTTGCGCGCGTCACTGTCGCGCAAGGCGACCATGTGCGCCCTCTGCAGCTGCGCCAGGGTAATCGGCGCAACCGACGCCGCCTTTTGCATGCCCGCAAGGATGCCGTTCATCTCGTCGGTGATGCGCGGATCGATTTTGGACGCCTGCGACGCCCACTCGTCGTCGAGCGTCGCATCGGCCACCCCGTAGGCGGCCTCATAACTGGCGACATACGCGGGGATAAAGTCGCTGATCTCCTGCGCCATCAGCTCGCCGTAGTCGGTGCCCATCTGCACCGCATCACCGTAGAGCACAATGACCGGCGCTTTTGTCTCGGGGAACGCCACCACATCGGGGCGGGTCGAATTCGCCACGAATCCGGTAAAGGTCGGATAGAGGTTGGACCCGTCCGAATTCTGCGGAAGCACCTTCACTTCGCTCGTGAAAACCAGATCCGGCACATCAATGCCCAGCGACGGGTTGCTCGTGATAATGTCGGGAAGAAGCGCCGTGTTCGAGTAGGTCAACTGCACGAAGAAAGCGGTGTAGTTGCCCGCGTCCGGCACCGGCTGCGCGGCCAGATAGGTGTTGCCCCCGGTCGTCTCCGGCAGCAGCGTCTGCCCGTACCATATCGGCTCCGCAACATTCCCCTCCGCATCGTAGGCGATGCGGAAATCACGTTTGCCCGTTGCCGTCGCATGCCACATCTTCACCGTCTTCGGCTTGCGTGCCGCATCCACAGTGACCCGGATACCGCCGTCCGACGTGATCGTCCATGAGAAATTCGGACGGGCCTTGTCCTGGGAAACGGACATGAACCACGCCAGCAACCGGCCCGCCGGATCTTCCGGATCGGTCGGATCGGGCGACGATCCGCCGGTGTATATGCCGTGGCTCCTGTTGGGAAGCGTGTTTATATGCGCCTCGCCCGGCAGATCGTGATAGTAGAACTGGGCGGCATCGGGCAGGAAAAACTCGTCGCGCGATGCGGTGGTAACCAGCTTGGGCATGTTCAGCCGCCCCTTCTGGATGTACTCATACGGATCGACCAGGCCCAGCAGGGCGGTGGCCGCCGCCTGATCCGCGGCGGACGCGCCCGGCAGCATCCGGTCAAAAATGCGCTGCTGCGCGTAGGGATAAACCGACGGCGCCCAGTAGCCGTAACAGGCCCGGTGGTGGACCATCTGCTCTTTCATGTGCAGCACGTCAATCACAATCGGCGCGATGCCCTTGAGACGGCAGTCCGTAACGCCGGTCATCCATGTGGTCCAACCGCGCTTGGAAGCGCCCGACACCACGAAATCCTTCACTGATTTGGTTATGCCCACATCGGGATTGGAGGAAAGCTCCTGAATAGTGTCCATGGCCTTCACCGCGGCCTTGGCCATTGGGAACAGGAGCGGCCAGGTCGTGTCCGCAGTGGCCGGGTCCGCCTTGTACTGCTCAATATATTTGTTGTACGTGTACGCGATAATATCGTCTTCACTGCGTTCGCGCAGCACCAGCTTCTCCTCCATCGCGTCTCCGGTCGTCACCTCGTCATTGAATATGATCGGCTCGCTCGGCACGGTTTTCAGAAGGGCAATGGGAGAACCGGCGACGGTCGCCATCAGGGCGTAGGTGTCCGTGTCCGTATCGTCTAGACTTGGCACGCCGCTGGGATCGCTGAAGTCCGGATTGTGCCCCCCGTCCACGTACAGCAGGGCCGTGTCCGTTGTGCGCTCCACCGGATTGAACAGGATAAGGTAATGGCGCCATTTGCCGTCATGCTTGTAGACGCTGCCGTCCGGTCGTGTGTACGGCCCCTTGTAAATATCGTCCGCATGCCACAGCTGCGAGGTCATTTGGATAATGTAGGCGTCGGCAATCTTCACGCCCGTGTCTTTGTACGTTATCGCCTGGGTGTCGTACAGCGTGTACGTGTATGCGCCGTCGTTCGCGCGGACGTACTCATCCAGCGGGGTGCCATCAACCACTGTCAACGGCGAATCAAGCGTGAAACTGCGCACACCGTCCGCGGGCGCCAGCGCGCCGGCCGTCGCGGTCAGCGTCACCTGGAATTCGCCGGCCGAGGTGAAAGCATGCGACACGGCTGGCGGCGCCGGATCGCTGCTGGACGAAATATTCACGGCCTGAGTCACGGGGGACGTTCCGTCGCCGAAATCCCACTTCAGCTCCGTAATCGGGCGGGTCGGGCTGCTGTAGGAAGTCAGCGCGAATGACACTTCGTTCTTGTACGCGCCTCCACCCGCTTCCGGCGTCGCCGTGATGGGGCACGCAACGCTGCACTGGAAGGACGCGGCCGGCGGCGTGGGCGCGGTGATCGTAATATACGCGGCCTTCTCCATTGTGACGGTCAAATCGGCATCCGTCGGGAGGGAGGCGCTGTGCCGGAAGTAAACCGTCAGCCGCACTTTGTACGAACCCTGCGCGCTGTAGCGGTGGGTCGGACTGCGTTCCGCACTGGTCGCGCCGTCGCCGAAATTCCAGAGATAGCCTGTGACCGGCCGCGTGCCGGCCGCCTGCAGCACCGGCACAAACAAAATGTCGTCGCTGGTGATGCCTGTTGTCGGGGTGGCGCTGAAATCCGCACTCGGCGCCTTGTCCACCGTCACCAATTTCGTGACGGTCACTTCGCGCGTTGCCGTGCTGACCTTGAGCGAGACGGCGTAGATTCCCGCCTTGGTGAAGGTGAACGTTGCCGCCGGACCCGCCTTTAGGGTGCCGTCGGCCTCCCACTGGTACGCGGTAATGGGTTCCGTGCCGGCAACCGTGGACGCGCCGTTGAAATCAATCTTCCCGTCGGTCAGCGCCAGGCGCGGCGTCCAAACGAAATCCGGTACCGGCGGCTGAACCACCACGATATACCCTGTCTTCACCAGGGTGTTTTCGTTGTTGGTCGGGTCGGTGCTGCGCACCGTGAGCGAAACCGAATATGTTCCCCCCTTGGCATACGCATGGACCGGATTCTGAACCGTACTGGTCGTCTTGTCGCCAAAGTCCCACGCCCAAGAAATGATGGCGGCGGAACCGGCCTGCGAACGGTCGGTGAAAATCACCGACTCGTCAACCGACGGCGATGCATTGTCCGCGGCGAAGTCCGCCGTGGGCGGCTTGTAGTCCACCACCACCGGAATCACCTTGGAACTCACGCCCTCCTCGGTGAACACGGTCAGTTTCACGTTGTACGTGCCCACGCTCGTATAGGTGTGCAGCGGATTCTGGTCGTTTACAACCCCCAAGTCGCCAAACTCCCAAACCCAGTTCGTGATCGGCGACGTGCCCGGGTCGGAAAGATCGGTAAACCGGATCGAGTTGCCCACAAAGGGCTTCACATCGGAAATGGCGAAATTGGCGGTCGGCCCGATCTTCTGACGGACGTTGATGTAGTTCGGTTTGGTCTTGGAAACCGAGTCGAACTGCGTCGTAACCGTCAGCGTGACGCTGTACAAACCCGGGGTGTTGAACTGGTGATAGGGACTGCGGTCCGTGCTGACCACGCCGTCGCCGAACTCCCATTTCCAACCCGTCAGCGGCGTCGCCGTCGAGGTGGAAAGATCCGTAAAGGCAACCACCCCGTTCACCGGTATATTTGTCGATGAGGCGCTGAAGTCAACCGAAACCACCGGACTGTTGACCTTCACATAACCGGCGCGCTTCAGGGTCTCCTGTTCGCTGCCCGACTTGACGGTCAGCGACACGTCATACGTGCCGGGGCTCTGGTACAAATGCGTGGGGTTCTGGTCGGTGCTCGTTGTGCCGTCCCCAAAATCCCAGAGCCAGGATTCGATGACGCCGTTGGTTTCCGCGGTCACACTCAAATCGCGAAACACCACCGGACGGCCCAGGCCAACCGACCGCACGTCGGC
>CAZOMH010000162.1:229-8372 GCA_964580415.1 uncultured Nitrospirales bacterium | reverse complement strand
CGCTGCCCGGCGGGGGCGAGGTGCTGCTGGCGGACACGGTGGGCTTTGTGCGGCGGCTGCCGCACACGCTGGTCGCGGCGTTCCGCGCCACGCTGGAGGCGGTCAACGAGTCCGACCTCCTGCTGCTGGTGGCCGACGCCGCCCATCCCACGATGGAAGAACACATCCGCACGGTGCGCCAGGTGCTGGAAGAAATCGGCGCGTCCACGGTGCCCATCATCCGGGTCTATAACAAGGTGGACCTGCTGGAATCCGAACAGGTCGAGGGACTGCTCTCGGGCCGCGACCCGTCGGTCGCGGTGTCCGCCCGCCTCGGCACGGGACTCGACACCCTGCTCCAGGCCGTGGCCGACCACATCGGCGGGACGCGCACGCGGCTGCGCCTGCGCATCCCGCAGGACAAGGCCGCGCTACTGGTCCAAATTCATGACCGGGGCCGTGTCATCACCAAGACCTACGAGAACAACGACATTCTGCTGGAGGTGGAGGTGGAGGTGGAGGCCGTCGGTGCGCTTTCCCCCTATACGGAGCCCGAATCATGACCGCGCCGTTCATCCGCATACGGGTTGCGGCGATCATCGTCGAAAACGGGCGTGTGCTGCTTGAAAAGCATGCCAAGAACGGCCGCGAATACTGGGTGCTCCCCGGCGGCGGTGCGGACCCCGGCGAAACGCTCTCCGATGCGCTGCGGCGGGAATTGCGCGAGGAAATCGGCGTGGAGACCGAAACCGGCGACCTCATTTTCGCCTGCGAAGCCATCGCCCCGGACGCATCGCGCCACATCCTCCAACTGGCTTTCCTGGCCAGCATTGCGGGCGGAACGCCGCAGGTTACCGGATATGACCAGCGCGTGACCGGTGTGGCGTGGTTCTCCGCGAAGGACGTGGCGGGGCTGGAGATGTACCCGGCCATCCAGGACCACCTTGCGGCGGTGCTGCGCGGCGGCATTCCGAACCGCGCCGACAGCTTGGGCAATGTGTGGAAATAGCGTCCCGTCTTTGCGGATACCCCGCCCAAACAGGTACCATTGTGGCGGAGGCTGCGCGACGCCGCTTTCCGGCGTCTGAAAAGCGCGACCTGGTGGCGAACCAATGACGCTGGCAAACCGCATCACCCTGTTCCGTCTGGCCATGGTGCCGGTATTTTGCGCCATGGTCTACGCCTATACCGGGGATCGGTATCTGCTGCGGGCGGCCGCGGCCGTCGTCTATGCGCTGGCGGCCGTTTCGGATGCGCTGGACGGCTGGGTGGCCCGGCGTTTCAAGCAGGAATCGGCGCTCGGCCGGCGGCTTGACCCGCTGGCGGACAAACTGCTTATTAACCTTGGATTTGTGTTCATGGCGGCAAACGCACAGTTCGTGCCCCGTGTGCCGCTGTGGTTTCCGGTGGCGGTGCTGGCGCGCGACGTGTTTATCGTCATGGGTTCGTGGGTGATCAACGAGTTCTTCGGACCCGTGCGCGTTAAACCGCGCCGCGCGGGCAAGATCACCACCGCGCTGCTGATGTTTACGCTTATTGCCCTGATCCTGGCGTTGCCGGGATCGGAACTGTTGCTTTGGATTAATCTCGCGTTCTGCGTGTGGTCCGCCGTGGATTATCTCTTCTTCGGCTGGGCCCAGGTGGCGGAGAAGGAGACCCTGAAATGACCAACACCGCCGGACCCGGCAAGGCAAAACCGCCCCTCGTGGCGATTTGCGGACGGCCCAATGTGGGCAAGTCCACGCTGTTCAACCGCATGATTGGCAAGTCGCGCGCCATCGTCCACGACCAGGAAGGCATCACCCGTGACCGTTTCTTCGGCCGCGGCACCTGGTTTGACAAAGTAATCCGCGTGGTGGACACGGGCGGGATTATCGAGAACCCGCTGGACGAGATTTCGCGCAAGATGCAGCAGCAGGTGCGCGCGGCGCTTGATGAAGCCGCTGTAATCGTTCTCGTTGTCGACGGCCAGCAGGAGATCACCCGCACCGACCGGCTCGTTGCGGAGGAAATCCAAAAGCTTCGCAAACCGGTCGTGCTGGCCGTGAACAAGCTGGACAACTACAAGATGTCCGAGAACCGCTTCGACTTCTACGAACTTGGCATGGGCGACCCGCTGTCCGTCTCCTCCGGCCACGGCCTGGGCGTCGAGGAACTCATGCAGGAGGTGATGAAACACCTCCCGGACGCGCCGTCCGCCACGGCCAGCGCCGTCACAGAGGGCGAAGGCGATGAAGACGCGCCGGCCGTCCTCACCAGCAAGGTTACCCGCGTCGCCATCGTGGGACGGCCCAACGTGGGCAAGTCTTCCTTCATCAACGCCATTCTCAACGAGGAGCGCACCATCGTTTCGGAGGTGCCCGGCACCACCCGCGACGCCATCGACGTCGAATTCACCTGGCAGGACCGCGAGTACCTGCTCATCGACACGGCCGGCATGCGCAAGAAAGCGGGCATCCACGAGGATGTCGAACGGTTCAGCGTCACCCGGTCGCTGCGCGCCATCCGCCGCTCCGACGTCTGCCTGGTCATGGTCGAGGCGACCGAGGGTCTGGCCGACCAGGACAAGCGCATCATCGGCTACGCCATCGAAAACGGCACCCCCCTCATTCTCGTCTGGACCAAGTGGGACCTGATCGAGGACAAGGAAAAGCGTTTCAAGGCGCTCACCGACGACATCGACCTGCAAATGCCGCAAATCAAGTTTGTGCCGTGGCTCACCATTTCGAACCTCACCCGGCTGCGCCTTTTCAAAACCTTTGAGATGATCGACGAGGTGGCGCTGGAGGCAAAGAAGCGCATCCCCACCGCCGAACTCAACAAATTCATCGACCGAATCAAGGCCAAACACAACCCGCCCAGCCAGAAGGGCAAACACGCGAAGATTCTCTACGCAACGCAGGCCGGCACCAACCCGACCGTGTTCATCATCTTCGTAAACCAGATAAAGCTGTTCCATTTCAGCTACATGCGCTTCATCGAGAACCAGTTCCGCGAGGAGTACGGGTTCAAGGGCATCCCCATCCGCATCGAACTGCGCGAGGAGAAACCAAAATGATCGGAAACGGCCTGATCATTCCCGCAGCCACCGCCTTCTCCTATGTGCTCGGTTCCGTGCCCACCGGTTTGTGGCTGGGATTGAAACTGCGCAACATCGACATCCGCGAGCACGGCAGCCGCAATATCGGCGCCACCAACACGCTGCGGGTGCTGGGCAGGAAGCTTGGCATCATCACCCTCGCGATGGATGTGCTCAAGGGATGGCTGCCCGTGGCGTTCGCCCTGTGGCTGGGTGTCTGGGACTACCTGCCGATCCTCTGCGGCCTCGCGGCAATACTGGGGCACACCTTCTCCCTGTTCCTCCGCTTTCGCGGCGGCAAGGGCGTGGCCACCAGCACCGGCGTTTTCCTGGGCCTCGCGCCCCTGCCCACCCTGATCGCCGCGGTTGTGTTCGGCGTGGTCGTGGCCGCAACGCGCATGGTCAGCGCCGGCAGCATCACCGCCGCGGCCGCGCTTAGCCTGACCGTGTTGTTCTTCCCCGAACCAATCCCGGTTCGCGTGGTGACCGTGGCGGTGGCGGTGCTGGTTGTCGTCAAACACCGCGCAAATATCCGGCGTATTCTGAACGGCGAGGAGAACCGTTTCTAGTATGAAGTTTACGGAGGACACCGGCTTTGACCGGCACGAACGGTCCATCGCGGCGGCCGCGGCGCTGGCCGCCCTGGCCGTATATTGCCTGACCCTTGCCCCCACCATTACCGGCGAGGACAGCGGCGAGTTCATCACGGCGGCCAAAGTGCTTGGCGTGACCCACCCGCCCGGCTATCCGCTCTACTGCCTCATTGCCCATGCGTTCACCTGGCTGCCCTTCGGCGAGATCGCCTGGCGTGTCAATCTCATGTCGGCCGTGTTCGGCGCCGCCACCGTGTATCTGCTCGCGCTGCTCGTCATCCTTTTCACCCGCAACCGCCCCGCGGCGGTCGCCGCGGGACTGCTCTTCGCCTTTTCCCGGGAATTCTGGAAGCAGGCCGTAATCGCCGAGGTTTACACGCTTACTGCCTTCTTCTTCGTCCTCTGCCTGCTGCTGCTGTTCCGGTGGGAACGATCCCGCAACGACCGGCTCCTGCTTGTGTTCGCGGCGGTCTTCGGCCTCGGCACGTCGGTACACAACACGTTCATGCTGCTGGCGCCGTGGTTTGCCCTGTTCGTGCTGCTTCACGACCGCGCCGAAACGGGCCGCCTGCCCGGACCGCGCCGGTGGGCCTTCTATGCGGGGTTGTCCGCCCTCTCGGCCGCCTGCTGTCTCGCCCTGCTGTTCTACATACCGCTGCGCGCCGCCGCGCACCCCGCCGTCAACTGGGGCGACCCGGAAACACTGGCCGGATTCTGGCGGCACATCCGCCGCACGCAATACGATTTCATGGTCACCCAGTACCCCCGAAGCCTGGAGCGTTTCCTTGCCCAAATGGGCGCCATGGGCGCCATGTACCTGCGCCAGCCCCTGCTCGGCGCGGACCTGATCGGCTTCCTGCTGCTCCTGTGGCGGCGGCCCGCGCACGCGCTGTTTCTCGCGGGCTGCGCGGCAGGCGTCGTGACCGGCTTCACCCTGTGGCAGAATCCCGAACTGACCCGCGACTGGCTGTGGGTCATGTCGGTCTTCTCCATTCCCGCATACCTTGTTGCCGCCTTCTGTGCCGGACTGTTCTTCGACGCCCTTTGGCGGCGGCGGCCAATTGTCTCGGTTGTTGTCATGCTGGCCTGCGTAACGGTGCCCCTGGGTCTCAACTGGCGCCAAAATGACAAGAGCGGGTTCTACTGGGTTTACAACTACGGCATCAACGTTCTCAACACGCTCGACAAGAACGCCATCTATGTGTCCGCCTCCGACCACGGCGGTTTTTCCGTCATGTATCTTCAGAATGTTGAGGGAATGCGCCCCGATGTGGCCAACGCGCGCACCTACGGCTATGTCCACCTCGCCGAATTCGACAACCTGCCGGAGGACCTCGGGAAGAAGGCGGGACCCTGGCCCCGCCGTTCCCTGGAGCCGGAACTTTTCACCTGGCTTGTAACGAACACCAAGCGGCCGGTGTATTTCGAGGAACCGCCCGGGTTTTCCAAAGAGTCCGGCATCCGCGTGGTGCCCGTCGGCCTGCTCTGGCGGGCATTGCGGCCCGATGAACCCGAACTGTTCGACATCGACTACTGGAGCATATACCAGTGGCCCTCTTTCAAGGACCGCCGCGGCGATTTCACCGCCGACACCATCCTCTGCGACATCCATCTGTGTACGGCCCGGAACCAGTACATCCAGTCACTGAAACAAACCGCACCCGACGGGAAAGAAACCTTGCAGCGGAGCGCCCGCTCCGAGATCGACTACGCGCTCGACGCCTACGGACGCGACCCCGCCATGCTCAACAACGCGGGCGCGCTGAGCGCCAAGTACGGCGACTTTGAATCCGCGCGCGCCCTGTTCCGGGAAGCCCTGAGCCGACTTCCCGAATTGACCGCAGCCCGCAACAACCTTGAACGCATGGGGGACACCATGGACAAACCAACAAGCAGACGACCCTTTTCCTACTATGTCCGCCGGTTTCCGATGCTGCTTGCGCTGGCATCGGTGCTGGCCTATCTGTGCTGCATATGCATTCTCTATTGCTCGCAGCGGTCCATGCTGTTTCAGGCGGACCGGACGATGACCCTTGATCCGTCCGTGTACAAGTGGGATTTTGAAAATGTCACGCTTGACGTGGACGGAAATTCAACGCACGGATGGTTTGTGCCCCGCGACAACGCGCGCGGCGCGGTGCTCTTCTCCCATGGCAACGGGGAAAACATTTCGGGAAGCCTCGAATACATCGGCCTGCTGCGCAAGATGGGCTTCTCGGTGCTGGCGTACGACTACGGCGGATATGGAAAGAGCACCGGCGAGCCCTCGGAGGTGCGCTGCTACGCCGATGTGCGGGCCATGTGGAAGTGGCTCACCGAAACCAAGAAGATACCTGCGGACAAAATCCTGATCTTCGGCCGCTCGTTGGGAGGCGCCGTTGCCTGTGATCTGGCCGCCGAAGTCACGCCGCGCGCCGTGGTCATGGAAAGCACCTTCCTGTCCGTGCCCGATGTGGCCGCGGGCGTCTATCCCTGGCTGCCGGTGCGGCTGCTCGCCTCCTACCACTTCGCCAGTGCCGGCAAGATCGCCAATATCCACGCCCCCCTGCTGGTCATACACAGTCCGAAAGACACCATGATCCCCTATGCCCACGGCAGGAAGCTGTTTGAACTGGCCAATGAGCCCAAAACCTTCCTCGAAATTCGCGGAGACCACAACACCGGCGTGGCGGAGTCCAAGGAAGTCTACATGGCCGGGTGGAAGGCCTTCGTGGACCCGCTCTTCCCGCAACCGTAAGAACCAACCCCGGGGAGGACGACATGGCTGAGCCCAGGAAGAAACGGACCGTCTGGTACTACCTCAAAGAAGCGGTTGTCTTCTACCTGATGCTGGTGGCCGGCATGTATCTGGTGCAGGGGTACATGCTGTTTCACCCCAGCCACGATATGTACTGTGCTCCGTCCATGTACAAGTGGGCGTTCGAAAACGTTGTCGTTGACGTGGAGGGGGGGCAAACCCACGGCTGGTATATCCCGCTGGAAAACGCGCGCGGAGTCCTGCTCTTTTCACACGGAAATGCGGGCAGCATCGCCGACTGGCTGGCGGCCGCGCCAACCTTCCGGGACATGGGCTTCTCTGTGCTTTTGTACGACTACGGCGGCTATGGGAAAAGCACGGGCAAAGCGTCCGAAGCGCGCTGCTATGCCGACGCCAGAGGCATGTGGAACTGGCTCACCGAAACGAAACACATTCCCGCCGAGAAGATACTCATCTACGGACAGTCCCTCGGCGGGGGCATCGCGGCCGACCTCGCCAGCAAGGTGCGCCCCGGCGCGGTGGTCCTCGAAAGCACCTTCCTGTCCGTGCCTGAGGTGGCGGCCAAGAAACTCCCATTTCTTCCAGTCCGCTGGCTTTGCAGCTACAAATTCAACACGGTCGACAAGATCGCGGACATACACGCTCCCATCATGATCATTCACAGTCCCCAAGACACCCTCGTTCCCTTTGCCCAGGGCAGGAAACTCTTTGAACTGGCCAACGAGCCCAAGACCTTCCTCGAAATCCGGGGCAACCACAATACCGGCTTCTTCAAGTCGAGGGATATCTATATTGACGGGTGGGAGAAGTTCATCGGGCCCCTGTTCCCCCAGAATCAAAGAAACGGAGGAGGATGACATGGCCAAGATTAAGCCGAAACGAACCCTGTGGTACTACCTCAGGGAAGCGGTCATCATGTACCTGCTTGTTGTTGCGGGCATGTACATGCTGCAGTCCCGTTTCCTGTTCCATCCAGACTACAAGATCCACTGCACGCCGGTGGCCCGTCACTGGGACTTCGAAAACCTCTCGCTTGATGTGGACGGAGAAAAGACAAACGGCTGGTACATTCCCCTCGAAAACGCCCGCGGGGTGATGCTCTTCTCGCACGGCAACGAGGGAAACATCTCCGTGTGGCTGCCTTTCGTCAACACCTTCCGCGCCCTGGGCTTTTCCGTGCTGCTCTATGATTACGGCGGTTTCGGCAAGAGCACGGGCCGGCCCTCCGAAAAGCGGCTCTACGACGACGCCCGCGCCATGTGGGGCTGGCTCACCAAAGTCAAGAATATCCCGCCCGAGAAAATCCTCCTCTACGGACAATCCATCGGCGGTGGCGTGACCGCCAACCTTGCCACCGAGGTGGTCCCCCGTGCCGTGGTGCTGGACAGCACCTTCACCACCGTGCCTGATGCCGCGGCCCCCATGCTGCCGTTCATGCCCGTGCGGCTGCTGTGCAGTTACCGGTTCGACAATGCCTCGAAAGTATCCAAGATTCACGTCCCCGTCATGGTCATCCACAGCCCGCAGGACACCCTCACCCCTTTCAGCCACGGCCAAAAACTCTTTGAATTGGCCAATGAACCAAAGACATTTCTGGAGATTCACGGCAAACACGTTGTCGGGTTTATGGAATCAGAGAAGATCATCGTCAAAGGCCTGCAAGAGTTCACAACCCCATTGTTCCCCGCCCCCGTTCCGCCCGGTCATCCCTGGCAAAACCGAAAAATTGACATT
>CAZOMH010000162.1:0-219 GCA_964580415.1 uncultured Nitrospirales bacterium | reverse complement strand
CTCCTGCTCCTGCTCCTGCTCCTGCTCCTGCTCCTCCTGCAGCGGCGCCAGCCGCTGCGCCTGTTGCGCCAGCTCCTGTCCCATAACTCCCATTCTTCCCATGCCTCCCATCGCCTTCCCCAAAAAAAGACCGCGGCGGAACCGGCCGCAAGGCCCGTTCCGCCGCGCAAACTGTCGTGTAATTTCAGCGTCCCGTTAGATGACCGCCTGCTGGCTCAT
>CAZOMH010000161.1:0-8403 GCA_964580415.1 uncultured Nitrospirales bacterium | reverse complement strand
CAGTTGGTTAGAGCGCCTGCCTTACACGCAGGATGTCGGGGGTTCGAGTCCCTCGCCGCCCACCATCTCTTTCTAATGCAGACTGTTGAAAATCCACGCGAATAAGCCCTGAAACGGGGTTTTCTTCGGTCTCAGTCTCCCCGCCGCCACGCTCTCCCATATTGCAGTTTGATGCGGTTTGTTGCACCCAAATGCGGTCAAGTGGGGCAACATCTGGGGCAACGAGGTCCGCCCCCTGTTCCGCAACCATGGGGGGCTCAAGAACAACCGGCTTTATCTCGGGCATGGCGTTGACGGCCCCCGCAATATCCATCAGCCCCA
Source organism: uncultured Nitrospirales bacterium (assembly GCA_964580415.1). Taxonomy (GTDB): domain Bacteria; phylum Hydrogenedentota; class Hydrogenedentia; order Hydrogenedentales; family CAITNO01; genus CAITNO01. The sequence goes on along the minus strand of CAZOMH010000161.1, from coordinate 8,082 downwards.
GGTGTGTGTAGACGTTCGCCGTCAACGTCGGGGTGCTGTGCCGCATGGCTTTCTGTGCGACTTGCAAGGATGCGCCGGACTTCGCCAGCAGGGTTCCGAAGGTGTGCCGTAGACAATGAACGTCGATGACACGCCCGGCAGAGTCGCGGGTATCTATCCGGTCAACCTCGACTTCAATTTCCTTGCCCTCTTTGTCCTTTCGTTTGACTTTCACTTTGAAGGTTACGGCCAGCTCTGCCGCCAGCGCATCGGCCTTGAATACCTTGCTCATGTTTTCGGGCACGTCGAACAGGGGCGCATTGTCCAATGCTGCCCGGTCAAAGGGCACTATGAACGCGCCACGTTGCCCCACAAGACGCGCATGACGTTCCCTTCGCACACTCTTTCTCTGTTTCAGCGCGCCCTCCCCCTTCGGCGACCCGTTGTTGCAATACAACGACTTACAAACACGGCTTTCGTTTTCGAGTTCATTTCGCGTCGAGTAGGTTTTTATGCGAAAAATCTGTCACCGGTTCGGAACGCTTTCCGTTCTTGGGGCACTTCCATGGTTGTCACATTTCCGGGGCTTGACTCTTCCGCAAGAACGTGCCATAATAGTGAACATGGTTCACACTATGAATGCTGTTGTTAAAGGCACCAACGATCACATTATGGGAGAATGACACATGCATCGGAAAGGATTTACACTCATTGAACTGCTGGTGGTCATTGCCATTATCGGGATATTGGCGGCGATTCTGCTGCCGGCACTGGCACGCGCCCGCGAGTCGGCCCGGCGGGCGAGCTGCGCCAACAACCTGAAGCAGTGGGGCTTGGTGTACAAGATGTATTCCAACGAATCGAGCGGCGGAAAGTTTCCACCGATTCATATGGGGTCGTTTCCCAGAAGATATGGCTATACCCCCACCTACGTGACTTTCAGCGTAGGCCCCAGGGTTCCATCCATCTATCCTGAATATCTGACCGACCCGATGATTGCCTTCTGTCCTTCGGACTCGGGTTTGAGCACGTCCCTAAAGAAAGCAAAGTACGACGACGGTTCCTGGTGCTTTGACGTTATCGACGACAACAATGGGTGCATGCAAACCATCGGCTCCAGTTACGGCTACCTGGGCTGGCTCTTCGACCGGCTCGACGAGAAATACGGCACAACACCCGTTGCTCCATTGGCGGCGTTCGCCAGCACTTTCGGGTCCCTGCCGTCGAGCATCGACACTTCAACCGAAGGCCCCACGCAATTCATTAACGGGATACTGCAGGCCGTTATTACTCCAGAGGCGATAGCGGCTGTCGCGAGCAATGACAATTCCGCCATCATGGCGGCAATTGACCGCGACGTGTCGGGCGACCGCCTGATCGGCATCGGGAACGGGGGCGGAAATATTGTTTATCGTCTGCGCGAAGGCATCGAGCGGTTCCTGGTCACGGACATCAACAATCCGGGGGGCACTGCACAGGCCCAGAGCGGAATCTTTGTCATGTTGGACCAATTCTCCACCTACACAAACGGATTCAATCACCTCCCCGGCGGCAGCAATGTGCTCTATATGGACGGCCACGCGCAGTTTGTCCGGTATCAGGAAAAGAGCGGCACAGCCCCCGTCAATGGTGCTGTCGCCCGTGCTCTGGGAATCATTGCCCCCTTTGCCGATTGAGTCTTCGAACAGGCGGACCGGATGAACACCGGTTGTCGTTCCCGTTCGCCGGGCCGCGGCTCTTGCTGGTATCCCATTGAAGAGAAACGCACACTACACGGCAATGCCGGAATGTTCGGAAGGGTACATGGCGCGCTGGAAAAAGATATCTCTGGGATTGGCGGTTTTAATCGCGATGTCCGCCGTTTTTGCCTGTGTCTTCCGCTCCGCCTTGGGAGCGTTGTTCATCGAGGCCACTATCGGCGGCTTCGATCCCGCCAAGGCGCCGCCCGCCCCCGATTACGCGCGGGAATCGTCCTGGGCCGCGTTGCCGGACAAAGACGATGCGGCGGACAGGATGCCGCCCGGTTTGGTTGAAACGCCCAATCCGGCGCGTGACTTGGTGGATGTGTTCTATATTCACCCGACCGGTTTTTTGAAGCGCACCAACTGGAACGCCTCGCTGGAGCAGGAGGCGGACTCGGACATTCCCGTCTCGGTGATGCTGGCCGGACAGGCGAGCGCATTCAACGGGTGCGGCCGGGTCTACGCGCCCAAGTACCGCCAGGCATCGATCCTCGCGTTTGTCCTGCCGCTGCTCGCTCCGCAACGGACCGATGCCTACCAGGCGCTTGACCTTGCGTATGAGGACGTCGCGCGCGCTTTCGATTACTTCATCGGGCACTACAGCCAGGGCAGGCCCTTTATCATCGCGGGCCACAGCCAGGGCACGCAGCATGCGTTGCGCCTGCTTGCGGAAAAGATTGACCGCACCCCGCTGTATTCCCGTCTCATCGCGGCCTATACCATCGGCTTGGGCGTCCCCAAAGATTACTTCGAGCGGGTGTTCCACGACATCGTGCCGTGCAAGTCGCCCACACAGACGGGTTGTCTGATTACCTGGGACACTTCCCGCGAAGGTTCCTGGTTTCATTTGCCCCGCGTTCACCGCTACCCGGACGGATGGGAGTCGGCCTGCGGCAAACCGCGTTTCTGTGTCAATCCGCTGACTTGGACGGCAAGCGAGGAACGCGCGCCCGCTTCATTGCACCTGGGCGCCCTGATGGGAAAGATGGTTCCCAAGGAGGTCAATCCCGATCGTTGCGAGTTCGACGGCATCAGCCATGCGCACACGTGGGCACAGTGCCACGATGGCCGGCTCTGGATTGCGGAGCAACCGAAGGGTCCTTTTTACGACTGGTTCGGCGTTTACCATAACTACGACATCAATCTGTTCTGGATGAACCTTCGCGAGAACGCGCGGGCGCGCGCGGAAACCTATCTGCGCGCTCATGACCTGCTCGGCACGCCGGCCCGATAGGAAAAGTCACAACAACATGGCAGGTTTCGGGCCCGAGCAGCAACTGACCGCATGGTCCATGCCGAAGAGCGTGTTTCATGCGCTTTTCGGAATCGCAGTGTGCGACGGCAAACTCAAGACTAGCGACGTTGCTCCGGTTCCCGCGCGGCATTCCCAAGGCGATCCGCGTGGGGAGAATACGCCGGATGCATGCCGCCATATGCGCAGTGGGATCGATTATGGCGACGGGGCCTGCCGCGCACTGCCCCGCAAAAGACTGTTCGGCAACATTGGCATGCGTGGCGCATGTTTTGAAACCGACGCCACCGGCGTCATTATGGGTTCATCCTGTCTTTTTGCCACCGCACGCCACTTTGTGCGCTTTGGCCTCCTTTGTCAGAATGACGGATCGGCGGCACTCACACCGCCGCGCCTTTCAACAAGGAAGTGTTTGGGCAATCACGGCCAATGAGAAAAGAGCAACTGCGCCGCCTGTTTTGATAGCATGAATTCGGGATGATTGGGAGTTTCGCTAACCCCATCTTACACAGATTCCCACAAATGGGTCGGAGATTCATATTGAACCGCAAGAATAAAGCATTGGTCCTGCTAAGCGCTCTTTTGGTGTTTGCGGTGACGGGCTGTCTCTTCCGCCATATGATCGGCGGATTGATCATTGAAATCCGTATCGGCGGTTTTGACCCTGCAAAGGTGCCGCCCGCCCCGGACTATGCGCAAGAGTCGTCATGGGCAGCATTGCCGGGAAAAGATAATGCCTCAGACCGGGTTCCAGCCGGCTTTGTTGAGACTGCCAGCCCAACCCATGATCTGGTGGACGTCTTCTATATTCATCCAACTGGTTATACGGGGGTCTCCAACTGGAACGCGACGGTTGGGGAAGAAGCACACTATGGAATCCCCACTTCTGTGATGCTTGCCGGGCAAGCGAGCGCGTTCAACGGATGTGGGCGGGTGTATGCGCCGGAGTACCGGCAGGCGTCCATCCTCGCATTCATTGCGCCATACATTGCTCCGCAGCGGAACGACGCCTTTTCCGCGCTTGACTTGGCGTATTCGGACGTTTCGCGCGCCTTTGATTATTTCATCGGGCACTACAGTCAGGGCAGGCCTTTTATAATCGCGGGGCATAGCCAGGGGGCCATGCATGCGTTGCGCCTGCTCGCCGAGAAGATTGACAATACGCCCCTCTATGATCGGCTGATCGCCGCGTATGTGATCGGTGGTGGCGTGAAGCGGGATTGTTTCCAGCGGGTCTATCAGCATGTCGCGCCCTGTGGCTCGCCCACGCAGACGGGATGCCTGATTGCGTGGGACACGGTAAAAGAGAAGTGCTGGGTGCCCGTGCTTGGTTTCCAGCGCTACACGGAAGGCTGGAAATGCTGCCGTGGCAAGACGCTGTTCTGCGTCAATCCGCTGACGTGGACCCCGACCGAAGAGCGCGCGGACGCGGACGCGCATTTGGGAGCGCTCATGGCAAGCTTGGTGCCGCCAAGTGCCAATCCCGACGGCTGCGAGCTTAAGGGCATCAGCCAACACCACACGTGGGCCCAATGCCACGAGGGCAGGCTATGGGTGGCCGAGCAGCCAAAGGGGCCTTTTTATGATCGATTCGGGATTTACCACCTCTTCGACTTCGGCCTGTTTTGGATGAACATTCGCGAGAACGCGCGGGCGCGCGCGGAAACCTATCTGCGCGCTCATGGCCTGCCCGGCACGCCGGTCCAATAGGAAAAGCCACAACGCATGGCGGGTTTCCCGGCCTTTGATTGTGAGACAATCGGCCAATAGGCTACAGTGCAGACGCCGTCTGCGGCCATGGAGGAGTACATTAGCGTGGAAAGTCAACCTTCTGTTTCGAGACTGCGGCGCGAGCGCGAGCGCGAGGAACTTAAAGAACGGATCATGGATGTCGCGCGGGAAATGTTTTTGTGCGAAGGCTATGAGGCGGTTACTTTGCGAAAGATCGCCTTGGCCATCGAATATACACCCGGGTATATCTATAAATTGTTCAAGGACAAACAGGAGTTGATCGAGGCCATCCTCCACAAAGACACCGAGGACCTTCGCGCACACCTCCTCCAGTGCCTGACGCAGGACAACCCCGTGGAACGGATACTCGAGATGGCGCGGCATTATTCGGCATGGGCAATCACCCATCCCAACCACTACCGCCTGATGCTCTTTCCGCCGCCGGCTTGGGCCGAACAAAAACGGCCTTTGCTCCCACAGGCCGCTGTCCCCATTGAGCGGGAAGCCCTTAACGTACTGACCGAGCTTGTGAAAAAAGCCATGCGCATGGGGCAGTTTAAGAAGAAGTATTCCGATCCAACGCTTGTCGCGGCGACGCTGTGGGCCGGCATTATCGGCGCTGTCCTGATTGAGATATCCATAGACCCCAAAGGACGCATCGGGGTCGCCGGAAAGGACAACGCCTTCAATGATCGTTTCGATACGCTCAGAGAAGTGTTTCTGGACGGTTTTCTTATGGAGCGTTCTTCTGTCAAGAGTGGGACCCCACGACTGCGGAAATAGCCGCAAGAATAAGAGACCGTTCCCGATTACTGGTGCCGAACTCCACAGCTGAGTACGGCAGCCTGAGACAATCCCGGGAGACCGAAAGATGGAGATTTTCCGAGTCCAGACTCGAATGCCCCACCATTCATCGTTCTTTTGGTCGCCGTTCGCCCGCCCACACCGGCAGCGCCTTTGAAGACAGGGGGGGACTTGGGAAGGCGCGCGGTTTGTTTGTGGTGAATTGCATCCCCAGCCGGCTTATGTCCCTCATGTCTTTGAAAAAGGGGATTTTCGGAAGGAAAATCCCCTATCATTCATGGGGTTGTCAAAACTCTGCCCTGTTCGGACAGCATTATTGGAGGATTCTCTCATGAAACGCTTTTGCACGCTGTGGGTCGCCGGCATGGCCGTTGCGTTTTCGGGCTGGTGCGGTGAACCGTCCAACGGCCCGGCCGCCCTGGAGAAGAAACTGGTGGAGTATGGCTGGGACGTGCCCACGCCGGATTACATCCGCGCAAATATCCGCGAGATGGAAAAGCGGCCCTTCGACGGCGTCGTGTTTAAACTCAAGGGCGGCGTCAACGCGCTCGTCCCAGAGCCGCTCGACGCGGCCCGCTACGCCGAGGATTTTGACAACGCCGCCAACATCGCCTGGGAGAAATTCACGGACAACTTTGTCCTCATTTGGACCGCCTCCGAGCAGGACTGGTTCAACGACGACCAGTGGAAAGTGATCGAGAACAACACCGGACTGGTGGCGCACGCCGCCCGTCTGGCCCGTTGCGCCGGCGTATGCTTCGATCCCGAACCCTACGGCAAGAACCCGTGGAACTATGCCGAAGTCGCCCACAAGGACACCAAGTCCTTTGACGAATACCGCGCGCGGGTGCGCGCCCGGGGCGCCCAGTTCATGCGCGCGCTCCAGCGCGAATTCCCCAATCCCCAAATCCTCTCCCTGTACCAGTTCGCCCTTTTCGGCGAACTTTGCAAACCCATGGACCCCGCGGCCCGCGCCAGGGCGCTTGAAGCGCATCCATACGCGCTCTATCCCGCCTTCCTCAACGGCATGCTGGAGGCCGCCGATCCCAAAGCGACCATGACCGACGGCAATGAAAACGCCTATTACTATGAGTCCTCCGCGCCCTATTACGAGGCCTGTCACCGCATGACTCAGGATGTGTTGTACTTGGTGGACCCGGCGCTGTGGACCGCCTATCGCGAGCACGGGCTCGCCGGTTCGGCCCTTTATGTGGACCAGTATTTCGGCCTGCGCGCCGATCCCGTGCTGGGCAACAAGATGACACCCGAAGAGCGCCCGAAATGGTTTGAGCACAACGTGTACTACGCGCTGCAGTCCACTGGAAAGTATGTATGGTGTTACAGCGAAAGAATGAACTGGTGGACCGGAGCCTCCGTGCCGCCCGGCGCGGAAGAGGCTGTGCGCTCCGCACGCGAGAAGCTCGCCAAAGGCGAGGCGCTCGGCTTCGACCTCGCGCCCGTCGTCGCCGCCGCGAAACAGCGGCCGTAGGCGCGGGAAGCGCGCCCGTTTCAGTGCGGATGCGGGTGCGCGCGATGCCGGCGCGGATCGGCCTTTTCCTGCAGCGGTTTTCCTGAAGACCCAATCGACACATCGGCGTGCAGCACCCCCTTGTGCCGGCGCAGTTCGTTGGCAAGACCCTCAATGTCGGCGGCGCGTCCGCGAATCATGATCATCTCGGCGCACAAGTCCTCGGTAAGATGCACATGCGTGGTGGCCAGAATCGCGTCGTGGTGATGGTGCTGCAGATGGGTGAGCTTGTGGGCAAGATCGCGCGTGTCGTGGTCGAATACCAGGGTAATGGTGCCCACCGCCTCTTCGTTGTTCTTCCACGCATCATGGACCAGGCGCTCGCGGATCAGTTCCCGGATGAACTCGGAACGGTTGGCGCCGGGCGTGGTGCCCAGCATCGCCTCCAGCTGGTCATACAGTTCCTGTTCGATGGTGAAACTAACGCGTACCAGCTCACTCACCGCATCACCTCCCTGCCGTCTGCGAACCCGGCGGTCCTACAGCAGCGCGTCGAAATAGTCTATGGTTTTGCGCAGGCCCTTGGCCAGCGGCACGGCCGGTTCCCATCCCAGCTTTTCGCGCGCCAGCGAGATGTCCGGCTGGCGTCGTGTGGGGTCGTCCTTGGGCAGGGGGTTGCGGACCAGTTCCGATTTGGACCCGGTCATTTGGATGACCATCTCGGCCAGTTCGAGTATGGTAAATTCGCCGGGATTGCCCAGGTTCACCGGACCGTTGCACCCGTCACAGTCCATCATCGCCATGATGCCGCGGACCAGGTCGTCGACATAGCAGAAAGACCGCGTCTGCGAACCGTCGCCGTATATGGTGATGGGCTCGTTGCGCAGCGCCTGCACCGCAAAATTGCTGACCACGCGCCCGTCATTCACGAGCATGCGCGGCCCGTAAGTGTTGAAAATGCGGATCACCCGGATGTCGACCTGGTTCTGCTGGTAATAGTCGAAGAACAGCGCCTCGGTCACCCGTTTCCCCTCGTCGTAACAGCTTCGCGGGCCGATCGGGTTCACGTTGCCCCAGTAGCTCTCGACCTGCGGGTGCACGCTCGG
>CAZOMH010000160.1:0-8414 GCA_964580415.1 uncultured Nitrospirales bacterium | reverse complement strand
GTTGACATTGGCGTTCTTGAGGTCGTGGATAAGCTGCGCCAAATCCTCGATGGAATAGATGTCATGGTGCGGCGGCGGCGAGATAAGTTCCACGCCCGGCGTCGAGTAGCGCACCTTGGCGATCTCTTCAAACACCTTGTGGCCGGGCAACTGGCCGCCCTCGCCGGGCTTGGCGCCCTGGGCCATCTTGATCTGGATTTCGTCGGCGTTGACCAGATATTCGTTGGTCACGCCAAAGCGGCCCGAGGCCACCTGCTTGATCGAGCTGCGGCGCAGATCGCCGTTGGGGTCGCGCTCGAAGCGGTGCGGGTCCTCGCCGCCCTCGCCCGTGTTGCTGCGTCCGCCGATGCGGTTCATCGCCACGGCAAGCGTCTCGTGCGCCTCCCGGCTGATGGACCCGAAGGACATCGCGCCGGTGCAGAAGCGCTTCACGATTTCCGAGGCCGGCTCGACCTCTTCAAGGGGAACAGGCGTGCCCTCTTTGAACTTGAGCAGTCCGCGCAATGTCGCCAGCGTGCGGTTCCGGTCGTTGACCTCGTCGGCAAACTCCTGGTAGGTCTGCGCGCTGTCGAGTTTCGTGGCCTGCTGGAGCTTGGCGATGGTGACCGGATTCCACTGGTGGAATTCGCCGCGCTGGCGCCAGCGGTAATTGCCGCCCGGATCCAGTTCGTGGCACCGCGACGCGCGTTCGGGATAGGCGGCGGCGTGGCGCATGAGCGTCTCGCGGCCGAGGTCGCGCAGCCCCATGCCGCCGATGCGCGACGGGGTGTTGGTGAAGCACCGGTCGATGATGGTCGAACCCAGTCCGACGGCCTCGAATATCTGCGCGCAGCGGTAACTCTGCTGCGTGGAGATGCCGATCTTGGACATGGTCTTGAGCATGCCCTTTTCGATGGCCTTGATGTATTTCTTCTTCGCCTTGCCCGGTTCGTCCTCGACCAGCACTTCGCGGCGCACCAGGTCGTCGATAATTTCGAAGGCCATGTAGGGGTTGACCGCACCCGCACCGTAGCCGGTAAGCAGGCAGAAGTGCATGACCTCGCGGGCCTCGCCGGTCTCGACAACAATGCCGCACCGCGCGCGCTGGTGCATGCGCACCAGGTACTGGTGTACGGCGCCGGTGGCCAGCAGGCTCGGCAGCGCCGCAAAGCGTCGGTTCGTGCCGCGATCACTGAGGACAATGATGGACGAACCCGCGTTCACGGCGATTTCCGCCTGGGCGCAGATGCGCTCCAGCGCCTTCTGCACGCCCGCCGGACCGTCGTCGGCGCGGAACAGCGTCGATACCACCGTCGTCCGCAGGCCGGGCCGGTCCAGTTCCTTGATGAACTCCATCTGTGTGTCGGTCAGTATGGGCGACTTCAGATGAAGCTGGCGGCAGTCCTCCTCGGCCTCGGCGAGCAGGTTGCCCTCGGGCCCGATGGTGGTCTCCATGGACATCACGATTTCCTCGCGGATCGGGTCGATCGGCGGGTTCGTGACCTGGGCAAAGAGTTGCTTGAAGTAATTGAAGAGCAGCTGCGGCCGGGGCGAGAGCACGGCCAGCGCGGCGTCGTTGCCCATGGAACCGGTGGGCTCCTTCCCGTCGCGGGCCATGGGCGCCAGCAGAATTTCAATATCCTCGCGGGTGTAGCCGAAGAGAATCTCCCGCTCCGTCAGCGGCTCTTTCTCCGGCTCCGCCGTCAGGTTCAGGTTTTCGGGCAGTTCCACGCGCTGGTTGTTGATCCATTTGCGGTAGGGATGCCGCATCGAGAACTGTTCCTTGATTTCCGCGTCGTCGATAATGCGGCCCTGCTCGGTGTCCACCAGGAACATGCGGCCCGGCTCCAGCCGCCCCTTGCGCACGATCTTTTCCTGCGGGATGTCGAGCACGCCGACCTCGGAGGCCATAATGACCTGCTGGTCGCTGGTCACCCAGTAGCGCGACGGGCGCAGGCCGTTGCGGTCAAGCACGGCGCCGATGCGGGAGCCGTCGGTGAAAGCCATCGATGCGGGGCCGTCCCACGGCTCCATCTTGCAGGCCTGGTATTCGTAAAAGGCTTTCTTGTCGTCCGGCATGGACTCATGCCCGCTCCAGGGCTCGGGGATCATCATTGCCATGGCCATCGGCAGCGGATAACCGCCGCGCACCAGCACCTCGAACGCGTTGTCAAAAATGGCCGAGTCGCTGTAGCCCACGGTCAGCGCCGGCAGAATCTTCTTCATGTCCCCGCCGAACAGCGGGTTGGACATGTGCGCCTCGCGCGAGCTGAACATGTTGATGTTGCCGCGCAGCGTGTTGATTTCGCCGTTGTGCGCCAGGAACCGGAACGGCTGCGCCAGCGGCCACGACGGCATCGTGTTGGTGCTGTAGCGCTGGTGGATGAGCGCGATGGAACTCTCCGTCGCCGGGTTGGCCAAATCCTCGTAGTACTTGTCCATCGCCTCGGGCAGCATGAGTCCCTTGTACACGATGGTGCGGGTCGACATGCTGGTCACATAGAACTGGTCTATGCCGTTCAGCCCCGACTGGCGCAGGTCGATGGAGGCCGACTTGCGAATGACAAACAGCTTGCGCTCAAAGGCGTCGCGGTCCAGACCGTCGGCCGCCTTGATGAACACCTGGAACATGACCGGCTCGTTGCGGCGGGCCAGCCAGCCGATGGCCTCGCTGTTGCGCGGCACTTCGCGCCAGCCGAGCAGCACCTGCCCCTCGTCGGCAACGGCCCGGTTAATACGGACCTTGCAGGCCTCGCGCGAGGCCGCATCCTGCGGCAAAAACACCATGCCCACCCCGTAGCGTCCCTCTTCGGGCAGGTCGAAGCCAAGACGCTCCGCCTCGCTCTGGAAGAACTTGTGGGGAAGCTGAACCAGCATGCCGCAGCCGTCGCCTGTTTCCGGGTCGCAGCCGCAGGCGCCGCGGTGGGTCAGGTTGACCAGGATGCGGTAGCCGTTCTTGATAATGTCGTGGCTGCGCCGCCCGTCAATGTTGCAAAGGAAGCCGATGCCGCACGAGTCATGTTCATAGTCCGGCCGGTAGAGTCCCGGATGGCCGGTGGCATCGCTCTGGGAGAGTAACTTGTACACGTCAGGATTCCTTCTGTTTTGCCGGGACGAAAACTCCGCAAGGGCAAGCCCGAATATCCGGCAGCGTGTCCTGCGCCGCAGTCATCATTGCACCGGCGTCCACCGCATGGGAAGCATTGCGACGGAAAATTGCATTCCAAATGGTATGATACAAAAAAGACGGTTCCAAATCAAAGTTTCTGTGTCCCGCGTTCATGCCGTATTTGTAAATTTAATAATTACAACAGGATAGGGCACCGTATCTGGTGTGTGCGCACCCAAAAATGCGAAAAAAACGCCTACCAAATGGTAGGAAATGTCCAGCCTCAATCGGGTTTCTAGGACCACTATTTATTGAATTGCACAGAAATACGCAAATTCCGGTTTTTGCCCAAACCGGATGTGTAACGGCAGAACACGTCCCCCAAGTGAGATGAGCCCAAGATTTGTGTCCGGCGGCAACTGAAACCGTCCTTCCTCGCCACTCACGACCATGGCATATTCTTGGGTACAATGCGGTTCCTTTCCACATAAGCAACGGTTGTTATTTGAACCCGGCAATCCCCCCGTAACCCAACAAGGACAAACGCATGCCCAAGAAAAAGCGGCTGATGCTGATATTGGCAATTCTATCGGCCATACTGGCCGGTGTCTTTGTGTCCCTGTGGATAACCGCAGCGGGCATCACCGCCATCGTGGTTCTGATGGGCTCCAAACGCCTGTCCCGCTATATCCGCGCCCACAAGGGGCGCGGGCAACTGATCCAGGAATGCAGACCGTACAACACCGCCGCGCTCCTGGAACGCTTGAAAGCCGGGGAACAACCGGGAGCCCCGTTTGCCTTTGTCGTGCTGGGCGACAACCGGTCCACCAAGAAGCTCCCGCCGGCAATCCACCGCATGGCCCGGAACGAGAACCCGGCATTCCTGTTTAACACGGGTGACCTGGTGCGGTTCGGCACCGCCCGCGAATATAGGGACCGCTATTTGCCGCTGCTGCGAATAATGGACCCGGTTCCTGTATTCAGTGTGCCGGGCAACCACGACCGCGGCGCGCGCAACGATTTTTCCGGTTATCTTGCCGTGCATGGCGCGGACCGTTTCTCTTTTGATTACGGTCCCTGCCGTTTCGTCGGGGTTAACAACGGCAAGCGAAAGCGCATGGAGGCCGGGGACATCGCCTATTTGCGGCAGGAACTCTCGAAATCGCCCATCCGGCACAAGTTTGTGTTTATCCACATCCCGCCGACCTATTTCGAGGACGGTTTGGTGACCGTGTCAAAACGCCGCGGTTTTGTGGAAAACCGGGAAGCATTTCACTCGTTAATGGCGGAGCAGCGGGTGGACGAGGTGTTCATGGGCCATATCCACGGTTACGCAACGAAGATGATGGACGGGGTGCGCTACACCCTGACAGCCGGAGCGGGAGCACCGCTGAGCAAACGCCTTCCGCCCGGGGCCCAAGTGAACAATTATGTCGTCCTCCACGTGGACGATCACGGGTGCCGGCGCGAGGTGGTCCGCCGCATCAATGACGAATGGGTCCGGGGCGAATAGCACACCGCGCCCGCACTCGCGCCGTTGTGTTTGACTGATTTGCCCGCCGATTCGTATGCTGTAGGGCAATGGCATACAACCGCCACCATGGGAGAGCATGCAATGGAACTGTACGGCAAGAACTACTCGGTAAAGGACCTGCGCCGCCGCGTGGGCAGCATGGACCAAATCGCGGGCGTGCGCACGGTGCAGTTGGACGACGGCAACGAGCGGCCGACGCGCGCCGCCGTCATCCATACCGGCTCGGGACTGGAAATAACCGTGCTGCTGGACCGCGGTCTCGACATTGCCTCGGCCAGCCACTGCGGCCGCGCCATGGGCTGGCGCTCCACCACAGGCAACGTTGCGCCGCAGTATTTTGAGCCGGAGGGACTGCGCTGGCTGCGCAGCTATGCCGGCGGCCTTGTCACCACCTGCGGGCTGACCAACGTGGGCGCCCCCGCGCCGGACAGCCCGATGAACGGCCGCGGACTGCACGGCCGCATTGACAACACGCCCGCCCGCAACATCCGCATCATTCAGGAATGGCAGGGCGGCGACTATGTGCTGTGCGTGCAGGGAACGATGCGCGAAGCGAGCGTGTTCGGCGAGAACCTGACGCTTACGCGCAGCGTGGTCACCGTGCTCGGTGAAAACCGTTTCTGGATTCGCGACGTGCTGGCCAATGACGGTTTCAACAAGACGCCCTACATGCTGCTGTACCACTGCAACCTCGGCTGGCCCGTGGTGGATGCGGGCTCCAGGCTCATTGCGCCGAGCCGCTTTGTCGCACCGCGCGACGCCCGGGCCAAGGACGGCGTGGAGGACTATGCGCAGATGGACGCGCCGATCCACGGCTACGCCGAGAAATGCTATTACCACGGCATGGCGCCGGCCAGGGACGGGTCCGTGACGGCGGCCGTGGTGAACGACGGGTTCAAAAAGGGCGGCGGCGGCGGATTCGGCGCGTACGTGCGCTACAACAACAACGAACTCCCCCGTTTCGTCCAATGGAAACAGATGGGCGAGCAGGAATATGTGTGCGGCCTGGAGCCGTGTACCTGCGGCATCGAAGGCCGCGCGGCGGACGAAGAACACGGCCTGCTCAACTTCCTCAAGCCCGGCGAGTCGCGCGAATTCAATCTTGAGTTCGGCGCGATCACGCACGCGGACGAAGTGCGGGAAATTGAAAAGGCCGCGGGCCGGGTCAAGACGGTCTTCACCGAGAGTTACCTGGATTTTGTGAAACCGGCCAGGCACGGCGGCTGAGAAAAGAGCCTGTGTTGACGAAGTGCCCGGCAGAGGACTGAATTACCCTGGAGTACCTTATTGATGTGGGGGACATTGACCGAGAAGTTTCGCGCCGAGTTTGCAGGCGCCGGTGAGCCGCGGCGTTTCCGCGCGCCGGGCCGGGTCAACCTGATCGGCGAGCACACGGACTACAACGGGCTGCCCGTGCTGCCCATGACCATCGCGCAGGAGATACGGATCGTTGCCGCGCCGCGCGGTGACGGCCGCATGCTGCTGCGCAATACGAATCCGGACTTTCCGCCGGCGGAATTCGCAAACGGCGACACCCTCTCCCCCTCCGCGCCGGGGTCGTGGGACAACTACGCGAAGGCGGCCGTTGCCGGCATCAACAAGGCGCTGGCCCCGCGCACGCGGCCCGGTTTGTGCCTGCTGGCCGACGCGGACCTGCCAAACGGAACGGGGCTCAGCTCGTCATCGGCGCTGGTGGTTTCCTGCGCGCTGGCCTACCTGGACGCGCTGGGACTGGCCCTGGAACAGGATGTGCCCCGGCTGAAACTGGCGGCGATACTGGCCGAGGCGGAGCATTTCGTGGGAACGCGCGGCGGCGGCATGGATCAGGCCGTTATTCTGGCGGGCGCCGGGGGGCGCGCGTGCAAGATCGATTTCTTCCCGTTGCGCGTGGAAACCGTTCCGCTTCCGGACGACTGCGAAGTGGTGGTGTGCGACTCCATGGTAAAGGCGCAAAAAAGCGGCGCGGCGCGCCTGCTGTACAACATGAACCCGCGCCTGTGCCACCTGGGCTGCGCGCTTGTCCAGGTGCAACTCACGGAAGAATTCGGCGAAGAAGTGAAGGTGGAGCGTCTGGGTGATTTGTGGTACGGACCGCTCTGCCTGACCACCCGGGAAGCCGAGGCGCTCTTCGCGCGGGCCGTTCCGGAAGGTCCCGTAACATTGCGGCAGATTTCAAAGAAGCTCCGCCAGAAACCGGAAAAGGTGGTGGCCCGCTGGCTGGAAAACGTGCCCGTAATGGACGGCGGATACGATATCCTGTCGCGGCTGCGGCATCAGGCCTCGGAATACCGCCGCGTGGAAACGGCGCGCGACGCCCTGGCCGCGGGCGACTCCGCGGCACTGGGCCGTCTCATGAACGAATCCCACGCGAGTTGCCGCGACAATCTCGGCATCAGCACGCCCGAACTGGACCGGCTCACCGCAATCGCGCTGGACGCGGGCGCCCTCGGCGCGCGGCTCACCGGCGCGGGCTTCGGCGGCGCCACAGTCAACCTCGTGCCCGCGGCCCGCGTGGAACGTTTCATTGAAACCGTGGGCCGGCGCTATTACGCCGAACACCCCGGCAACGGCGGTGATGCGCCCATATTTGTGGCGCAGACCAGCCCCGGCGCCGGGCCCGCATAGTGCGGGACATGCGGGACAGCCGCCCCCGGCTGTCAACCTCGCGACAGTCTCCCCAGTCTGACAGGCGGGGGCGCCTGTCCCACATCCAATGTAATGCCCGACCTTGTGGCGGGTATCACTGGGAGCGCGCGCATTCCTGCCGCCTGTCACGTTCCACAAGAACGGGCGCCGAAGCGCAAACCACTTGGCAGGCAGAGGTCTTCGTGATAGAGTAAGCGGCAGGGATGGTGCGGAACGCGCGCCAATTCCGCAACCAACACCATGGGAGATTGCGTTATGCGTGGAAATACCATACGGAACGGGATCGTGGCCCTGGCGATGGCGGCCCTTCTGGCGGCCATGACATTGACAACCGGCTGCGCAACCACCCGGAGTGCGGAAAAAAAAGCCGCGGCAGCCAAGGCCGGGCTGACACTGGCCGAAAACGGCGAGGCAAAGGCCGCCATTGTGGTCGGCGCGAATGCCTCGCCCGGCACCCGCCACGCCGCGGAGGAACTGCAACGGTTCCTGAAAGAAATCACCGGGGCGTCTTTTGATCTGATTACCGACGCCGAGCCGGTGCGTCCGGCCGAAATCATCGTGGGCGCAAACGACCGCATGTACGGGCTCAATCTGTCCGTCGATTTCCAGCGGCTCGGCGCAGAGGGGTACGTGCTGCTGACCAAAGGCGCGCATCTGGTGATTGCCGGCGGCGAGCCGCGGGGCACGCTCTACGGCGTGTACGGCCTGCTGGAGGATCACCTCGGCTGCCGCTGGTTTACTCCGGCCGTCAGCACCATTCCGAAAGCGGCCACACTGACCGTAGAACACCTCGACGAGGTGCGCATCCCCGCGCTGGAATACCGCGAGCCCTTCGTCATGGACTGTTTCGACGGGGACTGGTGCGCGCGCAACCGCATGAACAGCACCGCGGGACGGCTTGAGGCAAAACACGGCGGCAAGGTGAACTACTGCGGCTTCGTCCACACCGCCAACGAATTGGTTCCGCCGTCACAGTATTTTGACCAGCATCCCGAATATTTCGCGCTGGTAAAGGGCCGGCGCCTGAAGGAACACACCCAGCTCTGCTGCACAAACGACGACGTGGTGCGCATCGTGACGGACGAGGTGCGCGGGCGGATGCGCGCGCATCCGGAAGCGACCGTGTTTTCGGTGTCGCAAAACGAC
>CAZOMH010000159.1:0-8439 GCA_964580415.1 uncultured Nitrospirales bacterium | reverse complement strand
TGGCCTTGGTCACGCCGACGACCTGGAAATTGACGCCGTTGACCTTCACGGTGGCGCCGATGGGGTCCTCCTCTTTCCCGAAAAGGTTTTCGGCGGTGACCGGTCCCAGGATAATGACGTGGGACTGGCGGTCTTCTTCCGCGTCGGTGAAGAGACGCCCTTTCTCGACCTGGAAATTGCGGATGGGCAGGTACGGCACGGCCACGCCCTGCACCGTGGTGCCGGTGTTCTTTTCCATGTACTTGAGCTGGCACCGCCCCTGCACCGCCGGGGACACGCGCGAGACTTCGGGAATCTCGGCCAGAATGGCCTTCGCATCCTCAATGGTCAGGTTTTGCCGCGTTCCGGTCAGCACGCCGCCGGACCCCATCTGTCCGGGCCGGACCACCAGCAGATTGGTGCCCATGGCGGATATGGTGGAGAGCACCTGCGACTGGGCGCCCGCAGCGATGCCCAGCATGGCAATCACCGCGCCGACGCCGATGATCACGCCCAGCACGGCCAGAAACGAGCGCAGCTTGTTTGCCAGCAGGCTGAAGAGCGCGACTTTTACCAGGACCCAGAAATACATGCCTTTTTCTCCGTCAATCGGCCACGATGCGGCCGTCAAAGATGCGGATGGACCTCCCGCACTCTTTGGCAACATCCGGATCGTGCGTCACCACGACAATCATGTGGCCCGCCGCATTCAGGGTGTGGAACAGCTCCAGTATTTCCTGGCCGGTCTTGGAATCCAGGTTGCCCGTGGGTTCGTCGGCCAGAATCATGGTGGGATTGGTGACAATTGCACGCGCAACGGCCACCCTCTGGCGCTGTCCGCCGGACAACTGGTTGGGGCTGTGGCGCATACGCTCCGCCAACCCCACCGTTTTCAGGGCCGCCGCGGCCTTCTGGTTGGCGTTCTTGTCCTGCGCATACAGGAGGGGCAGTTCGACGTTTTCCAGCGCCGTCAGGCGCGGCAGCAGATTGAAGGTCTGAAACACGAACCCGATGTGGCGGTTTCGGATTTCAGCCAGCCGGTCGCTGGAAAGACCGGCCACATTTTCTCCGGCCAGGCGGTACACGCCCGAGTCGGGGGTGTCCAGGCAGCCCAGAATGTGCATCAGCGTGGACTTGCCGCTGCCGGACGGCCCGGTGATGGCCACCATTTCGCCGTCCCCGACGGTCATGCTGACATGGTCCAGCGCGTGAACAACGGTTCCGCCCAGGTCATAGCTCTTGCACAGGGATTCAACCTCGATCACCGGCGGCCTCCTCCCGGAGCGCCGCCGCCGCCGCCCATGCGCATCATCATCATCTGCTGTCTCGCTTTGCTTTGCGCCGGGTTCTGCCCGGCCGCCCAGCGCGTCTCATCCGCCGGATTCTGCTCAATGACTTCATCCCCCTCCTTGAGGCCGCCGACCACCTCGGTGCTGCGTCCGTCCGAAATGCCAATTTCGATGGTGCGTTCCTCGCCGTCGGGCGTGCCGTTCTTGACCCGGACGGTGTCGCCGCTCTTCTTTCGGATGACCGCATTGGCCGGGATTTGAAGCACGTCGGGCTTGTCGGCGATCACAATGGTGACGTTGGTCGTCATCTGCGGCTTCAGCAGCGCCTTGTTGTCGCTGGTAATCTCAATGCGCACCTGGAAAGTGACCACGTTTTGCAGGTTGACGCCGGTGGTGGCGATGCGCACGACCTCGCCCGTGAACCGTTTGCGCGGAAACGAGTCCGCCGTGATTTCCGCGGGCTGGCCCACCTGCACCGACCCAATGTCGCTTTCGTCCACCGTGGCATAACAAAAGATATGGGAAAGG
Organism: uncultured Nitrospirales bacterium; assembly: GCA_964580415.1. Taxonomy (GTDB): domain Bacteria; phylum Hydrogenedentota; class Hydrogenedentia; order Hydrogenedentales; family CAITNO01; genus CAITNO01. The sequence goes on along the minus strand of CAZOMH010000159.1, from coordinate 6,643 downwards.
TCGGAGAGCGTCATGACCGTGGTGCCGCCGCCCACGTTGCTGATGCCCGAAGAGATAATGTTGCCGATTTGAACGGGCCGCGTCGAAACGACCCCGTCTATGGGCGCTTCAATCTTGGTGTAGCTCAACTGCAGTTGGGCCAGATTCAGCGATATTTTGGCCTGGTCCAATTGGGCCGCGTTGAGCACGATATCCTGTTTCTTGCCCTCAATGCCCAGTTCCTCGGCCTTGACCGCTTCCCGTTGGGCCTGCGCCGCCTTGACGTTCTGTTCCGCCAGCACGGCCGCTGTCTGCGCCGTTTCCAGCTGTTCCTGACTGGAGAATTTCTTTTCGAGAAGCTGCCCCTCGCGCTTTGCCTTGGCCCCACTGTCGGCCACCTGGCGTTCGGCCAGCTGCAGTGCCGATTCGGCCTTTAGCCGGTCCGCAATAACTGTCTGCCCGGCCACCGCCAGCGCCGCCTGGGCACTGTCCAGTTTGGCCTGTGCGGCGGCCACGGAGGCTTTGGCCTGGTCCACGTTGCGCTGCTGGTCCACAGGGTCCAGCGCAAGCAGCAAGTCGCCTTTCTTTACCGGATCGCTGATGTTGACCGGAAGTTCGCGGATTTCGCCGCTTGCGCGGCACTTGATGTCCACGTCGAGATTGGAATAGATCGGACCGGTACACTGGACAATCTGCCGCAGCGGCCCGCGGGCAACCCTGGCGGTGACCGCCTCGTTCTGCACTTCCTGCGCGCCCGAAGCGGCCTTTCCCGTCCACCAGTGATACCCCGCATACCCGGCGGCGGCAACCGCTCCGGCGATGACGGTCCATTTGATCACGCTTCGCAGCGACATGGCACATACCTCTTTCCATGAAAAGCCGGACGCGAACCGCGCTCCGGCGCGGCCACGGACAGTCCCAAGACACCGGAAAAAATGGCGGACTTTCGTCCGCCCAATCCAGCACCGGAGACCGGCAAAAAAACTGACTGGTCAGTATTGTATGCGCGCCCTGCCGCAAAAACAACCTCGGGGGGCGCAGCAACCGGCGCACCTGTGCGTTAAACACCATAATTCTTGAAAAGTGCCGCGGGGCTTCATGCCTGCCGATATCCGGCACCGGTTTGACTTCAGAGACGCGGAACCCGTTTCAGTCGCGGTGGGACTCCATTCGCGGCGACAACCGCAGCCAACGCTTTTAGCCCCGTTCGGGCTTGGCCTCGCGGAGCATGAGCCCGGTGAGTGCGTCGCGGGCCGACGCGCCCTCGAAGAGCACCGCATACACCGCGTTGGTCAGCGGCATGTCGATCCCCATGCTCTCCGCGAGCGCCTTGGCGGACCGGGCGGTGCGCACGCCTTCTGCGACCATGGGCGAACCGCCCAGGATATCTTCGAGCGTTTTCCCCCTGGCGAGAAGCTCGCCCACGCGCCGGTTGCGCGAATGGCGGCTCGCGCAGGTAACGATGAGGTCGCCCATGCCGCTGAGCCCGGCAAAGGTGAGCGGGTCGGCGCCGCAGGCGACGCCCAGACGCGCGATTTCGGCCAGTCCGCGCGTCATCATGGCGGCCTTGGCGTTGTCGCCCAGTTCAAACCCGTCGCAGGCGCCCGCCGCAATGGCGATTACGTTTTTCAGCGAACCGCCCAACTCGACACCGATAATGTCGGGGCTGGTATACACGCGGAAGTTGGGCGCGAAGAAGGCCTGTTGCGCCAGTTCACAGGCGGCGGTGTCGGTGCCTGCGGCGACGATGGACGCGGGCAGATCGCGGCCCACCTCCTCGGCATGGGTCGGACCGCTCAGCGCCACCACGGGACCGCCGCCGGGCGCGACGTGGGCGATAACCTGGCTCATGCGCAGCAGGCTGTCGTTCTCAATGCCCTTGGCCACGCTGACACGGGGCGTGCGCGGCGAAAAGTGGAACGCATCCGCGGCGTAGCGCATAACGTGCGACGGTACGGCGTACACGGCCAAGTCCACGTCCGGCTCAATGTCACGGACCACCTCCACCGAGTCGGGCAGCAGCACGCCCGGCAGCAGGGCCGGACTTTCGCGCGTGTCGCGGAGCGCCTCTGGATTGTCTTCCTGGCGGCACCACAGCCGCACGGCATGGCCGTTGAGCGCCAGCCTGCGGGTAAGAGCCAAACCCCAGCCCCCCGCGCCGACCACCTGTATGTTCATGGGCATGATGTGTCCTTCCTGGTCCTGTTCAACGCGCCTTGCGCGCGGTCCTTGGTTAACGTGTCAGATATCCGGACTATACTGCCAGCAACAACGGCCCAGAATCACGGCCCGTCTTGGTTCCCCCCCTTAAGGGGTGCGGGCCCGAAGGGCCGGGGGATGTTTTCTCTGGTCCCCCCTTGAGGGGGGCGACCGCCGAAAGGCGGTCGGGGGGTGTTGTTTTCAGCACCCCTTTGAAGGGGGCGGTGCGAGGAAGCGGGAGATGTGGGAGTTGTGCAAAAGGACTCAGGGGACAACACCCCCCGGTCGGCTTTCGCCGACCACCCCCCTCAAGGGGGGACCCAAGACCGCACCTGCCTGTGGTCTCCGCGGAACCTACCTCAAGGGGGGCCTGTGTATATTCCCGAGATGTCCGTCTTCTCATCTATTTCTTCTCCAGCGACTGCCGGTAGAGGTCGAAGAAGGTATAGGGGTCGCAGAACTCCCAGTTTTCCCCCGCGTAGTCCTTTTGCAGCGCCTCACACACGCCCTTCATGGTCGTCGGCGTCTGGAGTATCCAGCGGAAGATGAGGAACTGCGGTTTGTCCGTCTTCGCGAAATGGGCCATCTCCGCCGCCGCCTTGGCCGGGTTGTTTCCATCGGGATAGATGTCCGACACGTGGCGCAGGAACGGCGTGCGGCCGACCAGCGGCTGCGCGAAGCCCAACTGCATGCCCACGCCGTCAGGCGAAAACGCCGTGTAGGCTTCCTGGAGTTTCAACGGCATATTGCCGTGGAACCCGTTGATCACGAAACCCGTAATCGTGTAGTCAAACTTGCCGTACCAGCGTTTGTTGTGTTCCACCCACAGCGGCAGAGCATCGGGCAGACCGCTGCCGAGCCGCTTTCCCGTGAGCAGATTGGGGTTGATGTACCCCGCGCCGCTGTCGCCGGCAATGAACCAGTCATTGGGCGATTTGGTCGCGTAGACATGATCGAACACATAGGGCGCGCGTTCGGAAAGGTTCGGGTTGAACGCCCATGCGACGGGCATCGTGCCGCGGGCGGGATCGTCCCATATGCGCGGAATGCTCCGCGACAGCCACGACGCGGCGTCGTAGTCGCCCATGTAGATGAGCACGTAGGTCTTCTCTTCCAGCGTGCGCGGCGCGGGGCGCGCATTCTGCGCGTAATGCTCCTTCAGCGGGCAGTGCATGTACGTCGAAGCGTTGACCATGCAGCCGAGGCCCAATGCGTCGGCATCCATCAGCGCATTGTACGACGACAGTATGGCCGCGTATTCCCACTCGGTGGGCACGGGCTCGTGCTTGCCGCCCGCAGGACCGTTGCTGGTGTATTTCAGGTTCCACGGCGTGAAGCCGCCGACCGACGTGAACGCCCTGCCGCCGTTGCAGTCGTACTGCGCCTTGAGCAGCGCGATGAGTGTGCTCTTGTCCGTGCCCAGCGGCTGCGCGGGATCATCCACCGGTGCCTCATCGCCCCACGGGCTCAGGTCAAAGAAGAACGCCCGGTGCGCGATATAGAAGTCGTGGTTCGTGAGCGTGGTGTTGGGCAGGTCAGGGTAGTCAAAGCCGGGCTTGCCCGGCACCTGCGAATAGCCGTCAATGTAGTTGGCCATCAGCGTGGGACTGCACTTCCCCTTCGCGGGAATGCTGCAGGTGCTCAGAAGCTGCGCGCAGCATTTGCCCGAGTCCAGGTATTCGCGCTTGGCCCAGAGGTACGCATCGCACTTGGCGCTGCCCGTTTCCTTGCCGGTGAACTTGCCGGTCAAATCCATCTTGACCGGCGGCAGCACCCCCGCCTTGTCGAGCAGCGCAATCAGCGGACTGCCCGCCCGCAGCGGCAGCAGCCCGTCCACGCCGCAGATGGTTGCGGCCACATTGGCCGAGGCGGCCACATTCTGGTCCCACAGGACCAGCCCGGTCGCCTGCTCCGGAAAACGGCGCAGGAGTGCGGCCAAATCACTTTCCTGCTCGACCGGGGTGTCCTTCAGCCACCCCTTGCGCTGCACCTCAATCCAATAGTCGTCCACGTTGCGGCCGTCACTCTCAAGGAAGCGCAGCGCCAGCCGGGGCCTGTCACGGTTCACCAGCCCCTGCAGCGACGACACCAGCTTGAGGGCGTCGTAGCGCAGTACCGTGTCCTCGGGCAGTGCCTTCAGGCATGCCTGCATGTCGAAATAGACTAGCGGCTGCGGTGGTTCGGCGGTCGTTTCCGGTGCGGCAAAGAGCATCGAAAGGGCGATCATGAACGGCATGGAACGGTTCTCCGGGGGATTCAGTTGGCCCAAGTGTACCTGCCGAAGAAATCCAAGGCAATATTGCACCGGTTTTGCGGCTTTGACGACAGGGGGAACGGAAGGATCGATTGTCCTATGGCGCGCCGGTCACACCCTCCCGATGGGGGACTTGGGACGGGTGCGCGGTTTGTTTGTGGTGAAATGCATCCCCAGCCGATTTGTGTCCCTCGTGTCTTTGAAGAGGAATCGGCGGGAGTGGTAGTCTGGGTGCATACTGTGGTTGCAGGTGTGAACGCGAACCGCCCGTGGCGGGAATGCGCGGGACAATATCCGTCCGTGAGTGGGCAATATCCGCCCCGGCTGTCGGCCCGGCACGGATGACCAGGGACGGCAGACGCGGGTGCCTGCTCCGCATCTTTCCAGGGAAAACGCCGGCCACGGCATGAAAGGAGCGCGCATGAACGGGTCACGCAGGGACTTTCTCAAACAGGCGGGTGCGGTGACGGTGGCCGCCGGTTTTGCCGCGGGCCGCGCCATGGGTGCCAGTGAAACGATACGCCTTGGCGTTGTCGGCACGGGCAACCGCGGCGGACAGTTGATCGACGCGCTGAACCCGCACAAAGACGCCGAGATCGTCGCACTGTGCGATGTCTACCAGCCGCACCTTGACAGGTGGGCCGCCAAGGTCGACGGCAAGCCGAAACTCTTCAAGGACTTTCGGCAGTTGCTGGAGCAGAAGGATATCGACGCGGTGCTCATTGCCACGCCGGACCACTGGCACGCGGTGCAGACGATCATGGCCTGCAACGCGGGCAAGGACGTCTACATCGAAAAGCCGCTCTCGCTGACCATCCACGAGGGACGCCGCATGGTCGAGGCAGCCCGGGCGACCAACCGCGTGGTGCAAATGGGCGTTCACCGGCGTTCCAGCGGCATGTACGCCAAACTGGCGCAGCAGGTCCGCGGGGGACTCATCGGCAAGGTCACCGTGGCGCGGTGCTACCGCATCGAGAACATGTGGCCAAAAGGCATGGGCAAGGGCGCGGACGCCGCGCCGCCGGACGGCATGGATTGGAACATGTGGCTCGGCCCCAGCCCCGAGCGGCCCTACCGCGACAACATTGCCCCCTACAAGTTCCGCTGGTGGAAAGCCTACAGTTCGCAGTTGGGCAACTGGGGCGTGCATTTTATCGATGTCATCCGCTGGATGATGAACGAGGAGGCGCCGGAGGCCGTCGCCGCGCTGGGCGGACGCTTCGCCGTGGACGACGACCGCACCATTCCCGACACGATGGAGGTCACCTGGCAGTTGCCCTGCGGCGCGCTGGCGCTTTTCGGCCAGTACGAGGCCAGCGGCAATCCCGCCATGAAACGCGGCTATGTGGAGTTCCGCGGCACCAACGGAACGCTCTACATTGATGACGCCGGTTACGAGATCGTGCCGGAGAGCGGCGGCCAGTTCCAGGAAAAGAAGGCGCGCATGGAGGCCGTCGAAGAGAACAGCGGCGAGGGCGACCTCACGGTGGCCCACATGCGCAATTTCCTCGACTGCGTGAAGAGCCGCGCCCTGCCCAACGCCGACGTGGAAATCGGCCACCGCTCCACCACCTTCTCCCACCTGGGCAACATTGCCCTGGCCACCCGCTCGGTCATCGAGTGGGACGGCAAGGCGGAGCGCATCACGAACAACGAACAGGCGAACAGCCTGCTCCAGTATGAATACCGAGCCCCCTGGACGCTGGGATGATGGGATGGTGGACATGGGCAACCGGGAACAGATTGTACAGTTGCATGAATGCCCCAATTGTGGCGCGTTGGTTTCTCCCTTCATGAGGTACGCGCCGGAGGAGCAGGGACGATTGTTTCTTGGGCTGCCGATACAACTCCGTTTCTGGCGTCGCAAACCGGCCTTCACACCCGAGGGCGTCTGCACGGTCTGCGGGCTGAAGAGGACCGAGCCGCCTCCCGAGAAACGTACGCCCGCCGGCAGACTGTTGTGAACTGCAGACTGTTGTGGTCTCTTGTCCGACTTCCCCGGAGGGGAAGAATGTCACCGGTGAAAATGAATATCCAATCCGGTTGGAATCCGTCCCCGCCAAAGGGCTACGCTATGGGGGCGGGCATGGGTCCGCCATCCGGAGACTGCTGACCCGGATGCCGTCTGACAAAAAACGGAAAAGGGAAACAGCCCAACACCATGAAAACCACAACACTCTACACGGTACTCTCACTCATGATTGCATCCAC
>CAZOMH010000158.1:0-8459 GCA_964580415.1 uncultured Nitrospirales bacterium | reverse complement strand
GCCCCATTTCCACACATCGCCCATGCCGTACTGGCACAGGCTGTAGACGATGTCGCGCCCGCAGCGGTCAAGCGCTTCGCGCATGACGAAATAGGGCTTCTTGAGTTCGTCCAGTTTGGGGCCTTTTTCGGCCACGGCGCGGTAACTGCACCAGTCGTACTTGAGGTAGTCCACGCCCCAGGCCGCGTACGAGTTCGCATCCTGCTGTTCAAACTGGTAGCTGCCCGTGTAGCCCGCGCAGGTCTTCGGTCCCGGCGACGAATAAATGCCGAACCGGAGGCCCTTCGCATGGATGTAGTCGCCCAGCGCCTTCATGACGGGGAACTTCTCGTTTGTGAGTATCTCGCCGCCGGGGCTGCGTTCCGCCTCCCACGCGTCGTCAATGTTCACATATTGGAAGCCGTGCGCGGCAAGGCCGCTCGACACCAGGGCGTCGGCCGCGGCGCGCACCTTGCCCTCGTCCACCGCCGTGCCCCACACGTTCCACGAGTTCCAGCCCATCGGCGGCGTCTGCGCGAGTTTGTGCTCGCCGCCAAGGATGGTCAGCTTGCGCGAACTGCTTCCCTTCGCGCCCGACACGGTCAGCGCAACGTCCGTCGAGCCGGCCTGTTTCAACGCGCCCGAAATGATCCCTGTCTTCGCATCGAGCGCGAGTCCTTCGGGCAGTCCCGCGGCCGAAAACGCAAGCGGCCCCTCGCCCGTCGCCGGAATCAGGAACAGGAACGGGCGGCCGGGTGTGGTTCCGGTCACGCGCGGCCCGTGAATGCGCGGCTCGGGCGAATCCGCGTGAATGATCGACGGCGCCGTTTCCGGGACAGAGGTGACAACCGCGGGCTGCTCCTTCGCCTCCGGCGACAGCGTGAGCAGTGCGCCCGCCCAGTTGGCATGGACGAAACGGCTTCCGTCGCCGCCGTCCAGAACGACCAGGAGCATGTAATGGGCTCCCGTGAGGTCCGCCGAAATGGTTTTGGGTTTGTCGCCGACCCGCATATTCCCCGTTTCGATAGCCCTGCGATCATCGAGCCACACCTCGAAAGCGACCGTGCCTGTTGCCTGCGTGCCGTCATCCACGCCGACAACGGCATCAAAACGCACGGCGCTGTCCTTGAGGTCTATAAGGAATTCACTGGCCGCCTGCGTGCCGATGCCATGGGCGTACTTGGCATGGTCCAGCACCAGCGGGACGCCGGTGACGGGCTTTTCCTTGGCGGAATGTTTGGAACCCTGGCTCAAAACCGAAAAATCGAGTGAATCCAGCCAGACCCCGTGTTTTGGGGCTTTCTTGGCCTTGAGGTTTGCCGCATGGGCTCCTCCGGCCAGAAACAGCACGCCGCAACACACCGCAATACAAAGCAGTCTTTTCATTGGACACCTCAATTCAGTAATTCGCCCGGTGGTTGGACCTGCCCTGCCGGCGCGAAGTTTCGGCAACCGCCCCGGCACCGATCAAAACCATCAGAATCCGGTGTTTCCGGTGACAGTGATGGTGTCCGCGACGTTGTTGGCCGCAAGGTCCAATACGGCCCTGCAGCCCGCTCCTTGCCTGTCCTGGCCTGCTTGGTTGCCCTCAATGCGAATGTTCTTGCTGCTTTCAATATGGATGGCCGCCGCGCACCGCTCGTGGGTGGGTTTGTCACATGTGCCCAGTATCTCATTGCCGCGGATTACGGCCGAGTCCGTGCCGGTAACGAAGATACCGCTGTTGTCCGAGCGTTCGATCCTGTTGTTCTCGATGGTAATATCCCGAAACACGCCCGGCAGCGGCGCATCCTTCCATCCGGGCGTGATGCCCTCTATGGAGATCACGCCGCGCGCCATGGCGGCGCCGTAGTTGCAGTGTTCAAAGCTGTTGTTGCGCAGGACCACATGGCGCGCCGGAATGCTCTCGTAGAAATAGACCGTCTCGGCGATAATCAGCACGCCCGCCGACGTGATGTCCTTGAATGTACACCCCTCGACCACCGTGTCACGGATTTGGATGAGCATGCCCCGCGCACGGTTCCGCTGGAACGTGCAGTTCGAGATGCGTGCCCGCGGCAGTTTCGACGCGTTCGCCAGCATGTCGCCCGGCTTCACCTCTTTGGGCATCGCCGCTTCAAACACGATGCGGTGGGTGTGGCCGTCCGGTTCCATCGCGGCCGACCGCACTTTGACCGTCCCATAGGCGAGAAGTGTGTCCTGCGGCATCAGCTCCATCGTGTCGCCGGGGTCGGGCATGGAGGCCATGTTCAGGTTGTGCCGGGCCAGCACGGTCTGCTCGTCCACAATCTGCTCGATGTTGAGAAACAGGCCGCTCTTCATGTTGATGGCATCGTCGCCCTGGCCGTCAAAGAGACAGTTGCGAAGGCTGATGTCACCCGTGCATCCGCCAAAATGGCTGCCGTCCGCGGTGGCGGAAATAAGCCTGTGCGTTCCCGGCTTGGGCTGCACCGCGCACCGGTCAAGCGCCACGTTTTCTGTGTTGACGCCGATGAACCCCATGCCGGGGCAGGTGTAGACGGTGACATCCTGAAAGATCATGTTCTTGCAGTGGACGGAGGTGAAGGCGTTGTATCCGTACACCTGGTGCCGCAGCACGGCCACTTTGCCCACGGTTACCGGCGCGTGCTTGAACGCGGTGCGCACGCGCAGCGCCTGCGGCCGGACCACTTCGGTTTGCATCGGATTCTCAAGGCAGTAGAAATCCAGGCCATGGCGGCAGGGCAGTCCCGTGTCCGGCTCATAATCCATCATCGCCTGCACCGTCTCGCCGTCCTGAACGGGAAACTCCGGGAACACGTCCACCTCGAACCAGTCTTCGCCCGTTGCGGTTATCGTCCCAACGGAGAACGGCGGACGCTCCCAGTCGATCACGGCATTCTTCACCGTAATATCGGAGCATTGGGAAAAGGTGAAACAACCCATTATCCCGTGGAATACAAACTCCGACCCCTGTCCGTCGATCACAACACCGTGCATGTCGGATATGGGCACGCCCATGCGCGGCGACTGTGAATTGGCCCCCTCATGGAAGTCATAACGCCCTTTCGGAAACACGACGCCCCCGGCCTTGTCCGCCTTACACTTGTCGAAAGCCGCCAGCACGGCCAGCGTGTCGTCCTGCCCGTCATTGGGAATGGCCCCCGTGGCCACCACGTCAATTGATGCGGGAGCGTCCGGTTCGGCGAAGACGACCGGCGAGAATCCGAAACCAAGCAGTAATAGCGCCAATACGGCGGCGAAGTCCTGTCCGGACCCCGCAAGACGGAACATGTTTCGGTAGCGCAAAGAAATTCTCCTCGAAAGGGTTTCGGCGATAGTACGCACTTCGCCGGGGAGATCACAAGTCATGGACCGCAAGCCTGGATGGTGGCCGTTATTGAAAAGAGGCGGTTTTGTCGAAAAGGACATGCACAGTGAAAGCGGCATCAAGAAACGAACAAGCCCCGCAGACCTTGCCGAGTATCCCCTTGGGGTCCGTTTGCCGCCAGCGGGGAAAATGCAGGCGGTATCAGGTGGTATAAAGGTTTGTTTTTCCAATCCTGCACAACCGCCAGCAGAAGGCGGCTGTTGTCGGCGGTCGTGCGCAGCCTTGTGACTTCCATGTGGTAGAAGCTTCTACTGCATGGAATCGGGTACACATAGTTCAGCATGCCGTTTTTTTGTATTGATTCACGGCAAATTCGGGCGGAAGACCGGGTGGTTGCCAATCTGGAGCACCAGAGACTACACTTGGCGGTGGAGTTCTATCGGGTAGGATTGAAAATGTCCAAGAAGTCATCGCGAAGCGCCTTGACCCTGATTGGGGTCGATATAGAGAATGAATGCAACATACCGCTGTTGACCAATGCCGCCGCAATGTTCGGAGCAGACAGGGCCTTTGCCTGCGGCGACCTGCCGCAGGAACGTTGTGTTGTCGGTGCGGAAGCCGTCCAACTCGATTCGCTTCTGGGCAAGCACGCTCACATCCTTGCGATTGAAACAGGGAAAAGGGCCACGGATATCTTTGACTTCCCCGCGCCACGCGGGGGCAGTACGGCAATTCTGGTGGGAAACGAACTTAACGGCATGTCTTCCGGGATACTCAAACGCGCGGACCATGTTCTTTCCATTCCAATGTATTCCGGGGGACTGACTTCCATCAACGTCGCCGCAGCGGCCGCAACAGCGCTTTACCTGATAGAGAAGGACCCTGCGCGCAACCGGCTCGGCAATCCCAGTTTTCGACCCCGAGAGACGGACCTTCTGATTGTCTCGCCGGGGGAGCCAAGTGAACTTGGGTCATTGTTGCGGAGCGCCGCGGCTTTTGGATGGAGGCGGGTATACCTTTCCGATGAGAAGAAGGACTGGTTTACGGATGATCGGAGTACTGTTTTGGCAGGCCGGACGGCGGCGAGGCGGGACACGAATCCCCTGGCGGTTCTGCCCGCCGGGGAACTCGATATCAGCCGCTATGACCTCGTCCTTTCATGTGATGGACAGAAGACCGGAACACCTCTGTCCGGTTTCAAGCATGGAGGCCAGTTCAAGAAAGTCCTGATCATATATGGGGCAACGGATGCGCACGCCGCCGGGCAATCCCAGGCGGAACGCATTTATGTCGACCATGTTGGCACGTCCGTTGTTCCCAGTTTTCGCCACACAGGTTCCATTCTGTTCGCTGTCGTTTCGCATCTGCTGCATCGGGAGAAGCATGGATAAGGCATACCACTACAGGCAAAAGAACGTCCGGGACCTGCCCATCCGGGATTCCGTGGTTCGTTTATGGGATGCCAAAGACAGCCCTGACAGGGAAACCATCGGCGAATTCTTCGAACCGCTGTTCCGCACAGGATTCGTGTTTCCCTATGCGTCGCTTATGCCGGATTACCACCCCGGTGAGAATTCCATGATCGGCAGCGTCATTCCAACCAAGGACACACTTCTTCCCTCTGTTGTGGGCGGCGATTTGGGGTGCGGCGTCACTGCCGTGCAACTTCCTGTTGAAGCGGATGAGCTAAGTGCGGTGCTTCCCAATATCCGCGATGGCCTCAGAGCCGGTATTCCCACAGGCACTTCGCATAATTCACAGGCGACGGAGCGCGTTGCAAACAATCCGATTTGGGAGAAGGAACCAAGAACGCCGCTGTTGACCGCACGACTCAAAAGCAAACTTCTGAGGCAGTTTGCGTCCTTGGGCGGCGGCAATCACTTTCTCGAAATTCAGCGTGACACCCGGGGCCGGGCATGGATCATGCTCCATTCCGGTTCCCGGTATCTGGGCATCGTCATCCGAGACCACTACTTGGAAGCGGGTGCGGCTCAGGATTGTATTGATGCACGACTGTACAGGCAGGTCCCCTATATTCCCCTGCAGTGCAGTATGGGTCGGGATTATTTGGCTGACGTCCAGTTTGCTCTCGACTTTGCGAGGGAGAGCCGCAAAGAAATGATGCTGCGTTCCCTGGAGGTTCTTGCAGCGCATTGTCCGGCCGTTGTCCAGGCGGGTGCCGACGCGCTCGTGGCCGCAGCCCATGACGTGTCGCACAATTACGTTGCCCTTGAACGCCATTTCGGGATGGATTTACTGGTTCATCGGAAGGGTGCTATACGCCTCGCAGAAGGGGAAGTCGGTTTTGTTCCCGGAAGCATGGGTTCAACGTCGTTTGTTGTGGAAGGACGCGGCAATGAGTACGCATTCTGCTCGTGTTCCCACGGTGCGGGCCGCTCCATGTCGCGGGGTGAGGCCTTCCGGCGCATTTCTGACAGAGACCTTGAGCAGAGTATGGACGGTATTCTCTGGGATGGAAAAGCCCAAGTCAAAGACGAGGCCCCTGCCGCCTACAAAGACAGCCATCTGGTGATGCGGGGTCAGAAGGACTTGGTCAAGATCAGATATGAACTTAAGCCGGTGTTGTCCATCAAAGGTTACTGAACGGCAGGAACATGGGGGCCGTGTCTCCGTTCCTGCCGTTCAGTTGGTCAGATGCGTGTACTCCAGCGAACTGCCTTTCCATCTCCCGCGCAATCGCCGACGGGAAGCCGTGGTTGAGGCGTTTGTCGCTGCGGGGTGGGTACTGTCGCGGATCAGGCTTGGATACGGTTACTTGTTTCCTTTCTCCTTCTCGATTCGGCGTATTTCTTTCGTGATCTTTTTCCATCGGATACGTTCAACGGCCCGCGCGCTCCGTTCCTGCCGCAGGGCGATATAGCGGACCTCGCGCCGCAGTTTCAGGTAGCTGTCGAACCGATCCTGCCCGAGCGTGCCGTTTTCGAGCGCTGCCTGCACCGCGCAGCCGGGCTCGTTCTCGTGGCTGCAGTCGGCAAACCTGCACTGGACGGCGAGTTCCTCGACGTCGCCAAACGCGGTCCCCAGCCCCTCCTCGTCGGTCCAGAGCTGCAGTTCGCGCATGCCGGGCGTGTCGATCACCATCCCGCCGCCGGGCAGTAGGATCAGTTCCCGGCGGGTGGTTGTGTGCCTGCCGTGACTGTCCGTGCCGCGCACGGTCCGGGTGGCCTGAAGCGGTTTGCCCAGCAGGGCGTTCACGATCGACGACTTCCCGACGCCCGACGACCCGAGAAACGCACCCGTCTTTCCTTCCGTCAGCATGCCGCGCAGGTCCTCCAGTCCATAGCCGTCACGGGCGCTTGCCGTGATGACGGATGTTCCGAATGCGACCGCTTCAACCTCCGCCACGCACTCCTCCAAGTCCGGGCACAGGTCCGCCTTGTTCAGTACGATTACCGGCCGCGCCCCGCTGTCCCAGGCCAGCGTCAGGTACCGCTCGATCCGGCGGACGTTGAAATTGTCGTCAAGCCCGCTTACGAGAAACACCACGTCAACGTTGGCCGCCACGATCTGCTCTTCCGTCTTTTCGCCGGTCACCTTGCGCGAAAAGCGGCTCTTCCGCGGCAGCACCGCGTGTATGGTTGCGGTGCCTTCTCCGGGACGAACCGTCACGCCGACCCAATCGCCCACCGCGGGCCACTCCGCCCGAACCATATGGTCGTAACGAAACCGGCCGGAGACTTCCGCCCGCAATTCGCCCGTTTCCCCAACCACGTCATATGCATCACGATGTTCGCAGGCAACCCGCGCCGGGCACAGCCCGTCCCGCAGGCAAGTTTCAAACTGTTTTGCCCATAGGGCATTCCAGCCCGTGTTTTCCAAATTCATTTCCGTTCTCCGTTGTGAGTTCGAGGTAAATGAGGAGGTCGGAAAACGTGCGGCATTGCGCCTGCGGCTGAAAACAGAACAGCCGTCCCGGGATGGACGGCTGGTTACGGCAAAATCAGAGGAATTGCCTCAGCAGTCAGACCGGGGACGCAAAACCGCACGATACGATGCAATATCCATACGCCCTCCTGATTCTGTTTGGCCCTTGGGCAAGGGCTGCTGCTGTTTCGATGGTATAATTTTAATACATTCGTGTGTTCAGTGCAAATTCAGGCATCGACAGGTTTCTCACGCAAGGCAACGGTGGTGTCGATTGGGTCCGAAGTTTCTGTAGCCCGCTGTGGTGCGGCGCATCTGACCGCCCATGCGCTTGAAACTCTTACCATATCGCGGACGCGGTCCGAACCTGCGATTCAAAGCAATGGGTTGTTTGCGGCTATTCCCGAAAACCGGCCGAAGTCACGGTCTGCCGTCCAGATTTCCTGCACACCGTGCTGAATGCAAAGCGCTGCTATTCGGGCGTCATGAACCATGGGCCCGGCAATGCGGCCGTTCAGAATCAATGCGCGAAGGTGCGGCCAATAGTCTTGGGCTTCACCAAGCAGCACAAGGCTTGGCGATTCCATCCATGCGTCAATCTGTTCGACCGCCCTGTCGGCCGGCGTGGGCGGCGAATAGATTCGCGGATGGGTGACAATGGCAAAGAACTCATGGATGCACGGCCAGGGAATGGCCCAGGGCGCCACGCCTTCCGCCTGCTGCCTGACGCACGCGCTGGCCTTGTCATGCCAGGACGCGTCCGCCCGGTGCGCATAGACCAGCAGGTTCGTATCGACGGCAATCATCCGCCGTGTCCTTCATAGGCGGCATTGCGAATCTGGTCCCAAGACGCGCCGGAGAACTCCGGTTGGAGCCCGCTGCCCTTGAACGTGGCATCGCGCAGGGTGAAGGGAGTGCGTTGCTTGTGGAGGGCAAGTGTGTGTCGCAGTCCCTCCTCCACCAGGGCCTTTACCGTACTCTTTTCTTCATGGGCCACGCGCCGAACCTCATCGTAAAGCGCGTCAGCAATATCGATGGTTGTCTTCATATGGGTAACCATACCACAGAATATGGGAATATGCAAGAATTCGTGTGGCCCCTAATCGCCGGGTAAAGAACCCTTTTTGTAGTTCCATCATGGCGGAAGAGCACTTGGATACAGCGTATGGACCACAATGCCACCTTGTTGGGGTGAGCACCCAGCGGGCGACCTCTTGCCCGTGGCGCAATCCCCGAAGAGCAGTATTGGCACGGTTCTCCGGATGCCCCAACGGGGCTATGGAGC
>CAZOMH010000157.1:0-8460 GCA_964580415.1 uncultured Nitrospirales bacterium | reverse complement strand
CGGTGGTGGAAACGTCGCCATGGACTCGGCGCGCACCGCGCTGCGCCTCGGCGGCGACGTGACCATCGTCTACCGCCGCGCCATGGAACAGATGCCCGCCCGCAGGGAGGAAATCCACCATGCCCAGGAGGAGGGCGTCAAGTTCGACCTGCTGACCAATCCCACGCGCGTGATTGGCGACGAAAGCCACCGCGTGACCGCCATTGAGTGCCTGCGCATGGGCCTCGGAGAGCCCGACGCTTCGGGCCGACGCCGTCCCGTGGAAATCCCGGGATCGGAATTCCAAATCCCCGCCGACACGGTCATCATCGCCATCGGCAACAAGCCCAATCCGCTCGTCCCCCAGACCATGACCGGCCTCGAAGTCAGCAAGTGGGGCACCATCGTGGTGGACGAGGCCACCATGGCCACGTCGGTCAAAGGCGTTTTCGCCGCGGGCGACATCGTCTCCGGCGCCGCCACCGTCATCAGCGCCATGGGCCAGGGCCGTATTGCCGCCGCAAGCATCCACAAGTACCTGACAGACACACCACGGTAAGCCTGCCGGCCACCCCGCGCAACGGCGGTTCAAGCCCCTTCAGCCGGTCGGGACTCCGTTGGCGTTGTCAGTGGTCTGTATTACTGTCCGGCGTTCCGCGCCGGCTCCTGACTCCTGAATTCCGACTGCTTTGGTTGCGGACGCCGACCGCGCCATGTTTTTCCGGTCGCTCTGCCCGAACACGAAAAGTTTGTCCGGGAATACTCCGGTGGAGTAACATACGGCGGGGAGCGAAGACGGTAAAGCGCGTGTTCACAGTGGACGAATTATGTACTGGATCAGCAAGAGCATCCACCGTTTCCGGCGTGCCCGGAAGCGCGGGCTTGTCCTGCTGGCCGTGCTCGGGCCGGGCATCATCACCATGGTGGCCGACAACGACGCGGGCGGCATCTCGACCTATGCCGTAACGGGCTCCAAATACGGATTCAACCTGCTCTGGGTCTTCTTCATCCTCATCCCCATGGCTTTTTATGTCCAGGAGATGACCGTCAGGCTCGGCGCGGTGACCAAACGGGGCCTCGCCGAGGCCATTTTTGACGGATTCGGCTCGTTCTGGGGATGGTTCTCCATCTTCGATCTCGGGGTGGTGAACTGGATGACGCTCGTGACCGAGTACATCGGCATGTGCGCAGCCATGAGCATGTTCGGCATTCCCCCGGTCATCACCTTCATCGCCGTCACCGCCATTCTCATGGCCGTCGTCGTCACGGGCAAATATTGGACCTTTGAAAAGCTCACCCTGTTTTTCTGCATATTCAATCTCGTGTACATTCCCGCCGCCTTCTGGGCGATGCGCACGCCGGACGCGCCCCCCTGGGGCAGCGTGTTCCAGGGTTTCTACCACCCCGTCTTTCCGAAAGGCATCACCCCGGACCTGATCTTCATCGTCATGGCCAACATCGGCACCACCATCACGCCGTGGCAGCTCTTTTTCCAGCAAAGCGCCGTGGTGGACAAGGGCATCGACATCCGCGACATCAAGTATGGAATGATCGACACCTTTGCGGGCTCCTTCCTGACCGGCCTTGTCGCCATCTTCATCATCATTGCCACGGGCGCGGCCTTCTATTACCACAAGCCCCCGATTGTTGTGGAGGACGCAAGGCAAACGGCCGAAGCGCTGGCGCCGCTGCTGCAGGGCCATGGAAATCTTGCCCGGACCTTTTTCGCCATCGGGCTTTTTGACGCCGGGTTCCTTGGGGCGCTCTGCATCTCCCTGTCCACATCGTGGGCCGTGGGCGAAGTGTTCGGCTGGGCCCATTCGCTGAACAAAAGCGTCAAGGACGCGCCCTGGTTCTTTGCGCTCTATTTCTTCATACTGGCCACGGCGGGCGCGGTGGTGCTGATTCCGGGGGCGCCGCTGATCACGATCACGATGTTTGTGCAGGTCGCCGCGGTCACGCTGCTGCCGCCGGCGCTGCTGTTCCTGATCCTCTTGCTGAACGACAAGACGCTCATGGGCGAATACACCAACACGCGCTGGCAAAACATCGCAAACTGGACCATTGCCGTTTTTGTCATCATTATGTCCACCGGCTTTGCGCTTTCGGTTCTGTTCCCCGGGCATTTCGGCGGAAACACATAGGAGAGGCAGGGGATGACGCCGCAAAAGAACAGTCAGACTCCCAGAAAATCCCCCAAACCCCTGCCCCGCGAGGAAGCCTACCAGCTCCTGTTCTTCTCGGAAGTGGTGCGGCGTCCCGTTTGCATCGAGAAAGTGAGCAGGCGCATCGGCAGGCTCGATGATCTTGTCTTCAAGCTGACCGAGCCCTATCCCGAAGCCGTGGGACTCCACATGGAATTCGGCTGGGGCCAGCCCACCCAGTTTGTCCCGTGGGAAAACGTCATCAAGATTGATGACGACGCCATTTTGGTGGCTCCCCCGCCGGAGGGAATGGACCAGTATCCCCCCTTCCAGGACCAGCCCGGATGGATTCTCGTGGACGAACATCTCATGGGACGCACCATCCTGGACATGGACGGACGCACGGTCGAGGTTGTCGATGACGTCCAGATGCTCCAATCCAAGGGACGCATGCTGATTGTCCACGTGGACATTTCGTTCAACGGATTTCTTCGCAAATGGGGCCTGGCAAAGCTCTTCAAGCTCAAGGACAATCTCATTTCCTGGCGCTATGTGCAGCCGCTTTCCCTGGAGGACGTGGGAACCACGGACGCCGTGTCGCTGTCACTCACGCGCAAGCAGGTAAAGGACCTCCCCAGCGAAGACCTTGCCGATGCGCTGGAAGAACTGAGCGGCGAAGAACAGCAGGCGATCTTCTCCGTGCTCGACGACGAGAAGGCCGCCGAAACCCTCGTAGCCGCGGAACCGCGCACCCAGCGGCAACTGGTCGCGGACCTGCGCAAGGAAAAGGCCCGCACCATCCTCGCCCAAATGTCCGTGCCGCAGCTCGCCGACCTCTTTTCCGTGCTGCCCCACGACGATGTGGCAAAGCTCACCGAACTGCTTCCCGACGAGGAAAACAAACGCATAAAGGCCATCATATCGGCCTACGAAACTTCGGCCGTCAGCCTGATGTCGGACGACTTCCTCACGGCCCCCAGGGAAATGACCGCGGCGGAGGCCATCCGGCATATCCGAAAATCCGCGACCGACCCGGAAACCATTTCCTATCTGTACGTTGTCCCCCCCGGAGAACGGACCCTTCTGGGCGTCGTGGACCTGCGCGAACTGGTCCTCGCCCCCGACACGGCGAAACTGGGCGAGATTATGGTGGCCCCCGTAGTCACCGCGCAGGATGACGACACCCGCGACACCATTGAGGAACTCTTCGTCAAGTACCATTTCCGAATGGTGCCGGTCGTGGACGACAGGGACCGGCTCATGGGAATCGTCCGCTACAATGACATCATGTAAATTATCTTGACGCGGTCAAGAGCTGGAAGGCAACCGTCACCATGGCCCGTATACAAACGACCCGAACCGTGCGGTTCACACTGATCTGTCTGCGTGTGTACCTCATCGTCATGCTGATACTGATACTCGTCAAGTTCATCAAGGTGGTTCACTGAACGGGGTATAACGTTCAGCATCCGCGCACGCAGTAGACGCGGCATCCTGCCGCGTTCTTCTTTGGCCCGAACTTTGGGTGACGACAGAAAAAGGCCGGGAGCCTCTTCTCCGCGGGACACACTCTTCTGGCGGCGACCCATGTCGGCACCGTCCAAAAAAGGGCCATACGCGGGGGCTGTCCCATGTGGACTGCGGTGGCAGAGCGTGGCGGCAGCACCGCTTTGGCTGGGCCAACGCGCGATATCAGCCAAAACGTCCGCCGCGGGTGGATTGCTGCCGCACTCCAAAAAGGTCCGCCTTCGCGGCTCAAACGAGTTGCGTCACCCCGGGAATGGCCACATCAGGAACGGGCATGTCGCCAAAGGCTATGTCCGGCTTGGGCATGAGGTCCAGCTTGGACTCTTCCATCGCCCATTTCCAGGTGACTTCCCTGCCGGTATAGGCCGACATGCGGCCCATGATGGCCGCCATGGTGCTCTCGGCCACGTTGCGGGCCTCGTTGAGCGGCTTGCCGTCGCGGATGCCGGCGATCAGGTCGGCGTGCTCCTTCACGTACGGGTCCGCGTCCTGGCCCTTGAACCGGTACAGCTCTTTGCCGGCAATGTCCTTGCCGGGATTCGACGTGCCTTTCGTGCCCACCAAATGCTCGCCGACACGCTCGAAAACATCCTCACTCTGGCGGCACAGGCTTTGCACGCGCACCCCGCCGGGATACTCGAACTCCACGGCGAAGTGATCGTATATATGGCCGAATTCCGATCCGGTGCGCTGCTGCCGTCCGCCCAGCGCGAAACAGGAAACCGGATGCGCCCCGAGTGCCCAGTTCATGATGTCGATGTTGTGTACATGCTGCTCGACGATATGGTCGCCCGACAGCCATGTAAAGTAGTTCCAGTTGCGTATCTGCGCCTCCACATCGGACCAGCCGTCCTCGCGAATGACGGCCGGATAATAACCGTAGTCGCCCACCCAATAGCATGACCCGGCGACGATGTCGCCGATGGCCCCGTCGTGGATGCGCGGGATGATGTCGAGGTAGCCCGGCTGATGACGCCGCTGCGTTCCCGCCACGATGGACAGGTTCTTCCGCGCCGCCATTTCCCCGGATTCGATGATGGAACGCACGCCCGCCGGACAGGTGGCCGCGGGTTTCTCCATGAACACATGCCTGCCCGCCTCCACCGCCGCGCGCAGATGTCCGGGACGGAATCCCGGCGGCGCGCACAGCAGCACCAAGTCCACATCGCACTTGAGCACTTTCTCCGCCGCGTCAAAACCGGAGAAACAGGTGTCGTCGGTCACGGCAACGCGCTCTCCCCAGGTGGCCATTTTCTTGCGGGCCGCCTCAAGCTGTTCCGGAAAGAGATCGCCCATGGCCACGATTTCCACCGCCGGGTCCGCGTCAAGGAAGTTGCGCGCTGCGCCGGTGCCACGCCGTCCGCAACCGATTAGTCCGGCGCGCAACGGCGCCGCATCGGCCCCCTGCGCGCGGCCGATAACCGCAAACGCCCCCGCTGCGGCCGTTGCCGCCGAGGCGGTCCTGAGAAAATCCCTGCGCGTTGTGCCCGTGTCACCCTGCATCGTGCCCGTGCCTCCGTTGTTTGGCGGGACCCTTCCCGCCGGACCGGCATCGAGCGTAGCATCCGGAGTGTGCCGAGTCAAGCGCCATTCAGCCGGCCGGCCCCGGGCGCGGTCAGCGGAGATAGCCGCAGTACCGGCCCATCCAGTAGGGCAGCAGCCATGTGGTCGGGGCGCATTCGGTCCTTCCGCCGTTCCCCTGGACGGCGTACCAGGGGTTCTTGTCCCAGCGCATGACGCCGCGCTCGCTCGGCGGCGGCAAACGGTCGGTCTGGCGCTTGTCCAATTCGGGCTCATACACGATGCGCAGGTCCGCGCGGTTGGAGTTGTCCATGGTCCAGTCGATCAGGTCCAGCGGCATGTCGCGCAGAAAGAAGAGCGAGTCGTCGAGTCTCGGATCGCCCTTGGCGAGCATGGCGTAGGCGAAGTTGAAAAACGGGCTCTTCTCGTCCCGGACACCCGCGTACCAGTGGCTTATGCTCTCCCGATAGAGTGCGAGAAGCTCCGGGTCGGTTTCATAGCGCAGCAGGCCGGTGTAGGCCAGCGCCAGCAGTTCGTCGTCGATATGGGTGCGCCAGGCCACCGAGTAGTTCTTGGCCTTGCGCACGTTTTGGTCATAGCCACAGCCGTGCAGCAGCCGCAGGTATTCGTTCTGGTACTTTTCGTCCCCGGTGATGTGCCAGGCGCTCTTGAGATACGACAGGATTTCAACACTGTTTGTTCCGCGGTCCGGCTGCCAGTCGGGATCGTCGTTGAGCATCTCCGGCGCCCAGACCCCCCAGCGCGTGGGCGCGTTGTCTATGTCAAGCAGCACGTGCCCGTTGTCCATGATGTAGTCCATAACCCGGCGCACATGGTCCCGCACGCGCTCCCTGGCGGAATCGTCCGCGGCCAGATCATAATACAGCGGATACGCATAGAAATGGCCGGTAATCTCGTCGCTGCTTGTATCTCCCTTCCACCGCCATTTCCCGTCGGCAGACAGGCGCCAAAGCGCCGCAACCCGCTTGTCGCGCGGATCGGCGATCTGGCGATCCGCCCATTCCTGATCGGAGACATCTTCGTTCGGGTCGGCCATGGTGGTCCAGTCTGCCGGAATGACCGTGCGGGCGACGAAACCCGCCGTGCCCGTGACCTCCCGGAGAAACGCGAGCGCGTCAAAAGCCCTGCGCGCGGACTCCCGCGCGTCGGGGTCTTTCGTGGCCGCGTAGCGGAACGACTCCATGGCAAGGTACATCGCGGTGTACTGCCCGTCGTTGTCGTCGTCGCGCGGTTTCCACGAATCCACCCTGCCCGGTTTTTCCAGCCCGCAAAGTTCCACAATCCACGGCGCCCGCACATGCCGTTCGTTCGTCACCTTCTCGAAATGGACGGCCTTTTCAGCCAGGGTCATGGTCTTGCGGCGAATGACGCTCACGCCGGTATCGGTGCCAACCCAGGCGTTTCCGCCGGCGTCGAAAGCAATGTCGCGGACGTTGTCCGACGCCAGCCAGCGCCGGCCGTGCCGCAGGGACCAGGTCTTGTCCGACAGTCTCGCCGCGCCGCCCTGGGTGCCGATCCACAGCACACCCTCTTTGTCGGAAACAACGCACGTCACGTTGAGGCAGGGCAGACCGTCCGTTTTCCCTATGCGCCGGGTGACGGCACCGTCGCGCAACACCGTTATGCCGCCCAGTCCGGAAACCCACAAGGTCCCGTCCTTCACCGCCGCAAGCGAGGTGAGTCCCGACGAGGTCAAACCGTCCCCCTCGTCATAGAGCCGCCCGACAGGGACCCTGTCGTGATACAGCCCCACGCTTGTGGCAATCCACAATCCCCCGGAACCGTCGGGAAGAATCGCGCGGATGCTGCTGGCGCAGGGCAGCGGACGCCGCGCACCGGCACGCACGGTCCATATTCCACCGCGGCCCGCGGCGACAATATCGTCCCCGTCGGCCGCCACGGCCGCCACCGGGCCGTCAATATGGGGTGCCTGTTCCAGGCGCTCCCCGGACCAATGGTAAAGGCCGTTCCAGGCAGCGACCCACACCTCCCCCGCCGAATCCGCGGCAAGATCGAATACCGGCCCCTCCTGCACCGTGTTCATGACGGAGTCAAACGCCGCCGCCCCTTTCTTGAGACAGTAAAGCCCCGCCTTGGTCGCGGCAAGCACATCCCCGTTGCCCGCCACGGCCACGCTGCGCACGTCGTTTTCTTCGCGGCGCACGCCCAGCGGGTAATGTTCGTGGTATTCCTGGACAAACGGAGTGTCTTCCGCCGGAACGGTTGCGGAATTGTCCGCGCTCCCCGCAAACGGCAGGCATGCCAAAAGCAACGTAGCAACTGCATTCCACATTCAGCATGCCTCCTGTGTTGCGGCCGGGACCCGGCGCGATCCGTTTGGAATTCACCCGGCCGTCCCCCGTTGGACCAGCGCCGCGCACCTGCGGTTTTATTCCGGCGTCCCCGCCCTCCATGGCGCGGCCGGTCTGCCGTGCGCACGACCCGCTGTGCGGCGCGCCCAATACAACGCCGGCCGGTCCCCTGCGGAACCGGCCGGCGCGCGGTGCGTTTCTGTTGTGAGTCAGCCGTTTGTCAGTGGCTGTGGCCGCAATTGCACTTGTCGTCGCTCTTTTCGGCCGCGTCGGTCACAAGGCACTCGGTGGTGATGATCATGCCGGCGGCGCTGACTGCGTTCTGCAGGGCGCAGCGGATGACCTTCGCCGGGTCGATGATGCCGGCCTTCACCAGGTCCTCAATCTCGCCGGTCGCGGCGTTGAGGCCCATGTTGCCCTTGGTCGCGGCAACGTTGTTGATGATCACGCCGCCCTCAAGGCCGGCATTCTCGGCGATCTGGGCGATCGGCTCGGCCATCGCCTTCATGACAATCAGCGCGCCAATCTTCTCGTCGCCTTCCAGCGCGAGCGCCGCAACCTTGTCGCGGGCGCGCAGCAGCGCCACGCCGCCGCCGGCCACAACACCCTCTTCAATGGCGGCGCGGGTCGCGTTGAGCGCGTCGTCCACGCGGTCCTTCTTCTCCTTCAACTCGACTTCGCTCGCCGCGCCAATCTTGATGACCGCGACGCCGCCGGCAAGCTTCGCCAGGCGTTCCTGCAGCTTCTCGCGGTCGTAGTCCGAAGTCGTGTCCTCGATCTGGCGGCGCATCTGGTCGCAGCGGCCCTGGATTTCCTTCTTGTCGCCCCCGCCCTTGATGATCGTCGTGTTGTCCTTGGTGATCTCAATGCGCTTGGCCGTGCCGAGCTGGTCCAGTTCGACCTTCTCGAGCGTCATGCCAAGGTCCTCGCTCACGTACGTGGCGCCCGTGACAATC
>CAZOMH010000156.1:0-8520 GCA_964580415.1 uncultured Nitrospirales bacterium | reverse complement strand
CCCAGCGCGTGCCCCATTCGTCGGTCCACTCCATGTCCCGCATCAGCGCCTCGACCGGGTTGACACGGGGCGATTTGTCCGGCGGCTGGTAGCCCACGGTAATGTCGTACGGAATCATTGCGACGACGTCGTCGGGGTATTGGCAGAAGAGGTCGGCCAGCGCGTCTCCATGGCGCAGGATGATGTCGAAGGAAAGCCGTTTGAGGCGCACCGGGCAGCGGCCGTCTCCACGCCGGCGAAGCGCCTGTTTCACCCGTTCCTTGCTGGCCGGATTGGCCTGCTGCGCCGCGTTTGCCCGCTTTTCGAAGCGGGCGATGCGTGCCTCCATTTCGGGAACCGGCAGAAGACGGAAATCGGCGGCGGCACCGGAACTCATGCGGTCTTATCTCCCGATTTCATGGCCTTCACTGCGGCCACCCACTTGCGGGCGCAGGCCGTTATTTCGGCGAAGTCCCGCTCCCGGACGGCTCTCGCAAGGGGCATTTCTGTCGTGACGCCCGCCACACCCGCAAAAGCGCCGACAGCATGGTAGGACTCCATGTTTTCAAGAACGATGCTGCCCGCCGGCATGATGCGCACGCCGGGGAAGGGGCCCTGCATATAGAACACAAACTGGGGGCCCACCATGTTGCAGGGAAACAGCTTTATGATGTCCGCGCCCATTCTCATGGCGTCGGCAATCTCGCTGGGCGTGAAACAGCCCGGTATGGACAGCACGCCCGCCCCGGCCGCCGCCTCCACCACGGGAGCGTACAAATTCGGCGACACGATGCCTTCCGCGCCGCTCGCAATGGCGGCGCGCGCCTGTTCCGCCGTGGTGACCGTTCCGGCCGAGACAATGATCCGCGGCCCGTGCTTCTCCCGCAGCCGCCGGATCACGTCGCATGCGCCCGGCGTGGTGAACGGCACCTCGACAAGCGTCGCGCCGCCTTCAATGAGGGCGTCAAAGGTGTCTTCCGTCTGCCGCGCCGTGTCACCGCGAAGAATCAGCACCAGCCACTCGTCGTTAATCCGCCTGAGATTGGTTTCCTTGCTCATTTCCTTTTTCTGCTTCCTATCGTTGAACACGGCCCGCCTGGCCGCCTTCCAGCAATTGGGCCACCTCCGGCACCGAGACCAGGTTGAAGTCGCCCGGTATCGTGTGTTTGAGGCATGCGGCCGCCGCGGCAAACTCCACCGCCTGCGCCGCATCCGCGCCCGACAAAATCTGATACACCAACCCTGCGGTGAATGCGTCGCCCGCGCCCACGCGATCAACGATCTGAATCTCGTAGTCCCGGCTGAAGGCGCAACCCCGCGCGTTGCAGGCCATGCCCGCATAGCGGTTGACCGAGGCCGAGGCGCCGCTGCGCAGCGTCATGGCCACCCAGGCAAACCCGAACCGTTCCCGAAGACGCTTTGCGGCGTATTCCGCGCCGTCATCTTCCGATTCGCGAAGGGCTTCCGGGACAACCACTCCAAAGAGTTTGCGGGCGTCTTCCACGCCGCCGATGAAGACATCCACGCGGTTCAGGAGTCCTGACAGAACGCGCCCGGCCTCCTCCGGCCCCCAGAGCTTGCTGCGGTAATTGCAGTCGCAGCTTGTCGTGAGACCCAGCCGTTTCGCGGCGTCCAGCGCCTCGTCCAGCACCGACACCACACTGTCGCCCAGCGCGGGCGCGGTGCCGGAGAAATGGAACCAGTGTTTTTCCGCGAAGATCGCGTCCCAGTCGAACTCGCCGCGCCGCACTTCCCGGATGCTGCTGTGGGCGCGGTCATAGACCACCTTGGACGGTCGCTGCGAGCACCCCGTTTCCACGTACAGCACACCGAGGCGGTCGCCGCCGCGGACAATGTGGCCGGTGTTTACGCCGAAACGGCGCAGATAGTTCACGCAGGACTGCCCGATCTCGTGGTCGGGAACCTTTGACACCGCATATGCGTCGATTCCGAAACCGGCCAGGCACACGGCCACGTTTGCCTCGGCCCCCGTGTACCGTGCCTTGAAAGACTCGGCCTGGACGAAACGGTCCATGCCCGGCGGGTCCAGCCGCAGCAGGAGTTCGCCGAAGGTCACCACCGCTTTTTTCGGGCAATCCATGTCACACCTCCGGAGCCAGCAGGCACCGTGCGGCCGCGCGGACCTTGTCTTCGGGGCCGCGGAACGCCCACACCTGCGCCGTATCGTCGCAGCGCGCCAGACCGGTCTTTCCGCCGATGGCGGGAATGTGGTATTCGAGTTCGCTGAATGCGCCGAGCGCGCTGTTTACGTTGCAGGCCTGTGTCGAATATCCCAGGTCCCCCGGGTCTTTCCAGGGGGCGTCAACGTATTCGCCCGACGGATTCACCGAATAGGAACGTACTATCAGCGCGCATTTGTCGCCCGCGCCGTACAAGTAACCGACGCGGCCCGTGGTGGCCACCGCGCGAATGCCCAGTTTGTGTTCGCCCTTTGCGCGCATCTTGTAGCGGACCAGATGGTCGCCGGCGCTCAAGTCCTCCGCGGAAATATCGCCGAACCAGATTTTCGGTTCCGTACGGCTGAAGGTGGGGATGAGCATTTCACCCCCATGCGGCATTTGCACCAGATTCCACAGACCCACGGCGGGTTCTTCCCGGGCAGGGTCGTCACTGAACATCTCCAATGTCGTGAACTGCGTATATCCCGCGAACGACAGCGCGCCGGGGTCGATGCCCTTTTCGTAGCGCAACGGATTGGGCGCGGGTCCGACGGACTTGGTGATTTTCAGCGAGACCTCTTTTCCGGGGCGTGACAGGTGCAGCTTCAGCCGGTTTGCCAGTTGCACGCCATTCTTCGACGGCACGGCTTCATAGTTGCCCGGGTCCAGTTCGCGCGGCTGAAAGTACGTTTTTGTATCGGGGTACTTGGGGAGAAAGATGTCCACCTCCGGCGCGAGCCAGGTGCGGTCCCCGCCGGAATTCTGCCATTCCTTGCCGCCATAGAAAGCGGCCGCAGTGTCCGCCGCGCCGAGCGCCGGATGGGTCCAATAGAAATTCTCGTCGCTTCCCGGCGCGAACAGGCCCAGTACGCGGCCTCCGTAGGGAAGCAGCAATACGCGCGTCCCGTCCTGATTCGTCACCACCTGCGCGGGTTTTCCCGCCTTTTCGAGCACGGCGAGCAACCCGGCCAGGCCGGGCGCGGCACCGGCCGCCGCAGTGTTGTCCGCCGCCGCCGCCCCAAGGGCGAGACCCGCAAGACAAACGGCGCCGGTCCCTTTCGCCATCACATCCAAGAATTCCCTGCGGCTTTGCATCAGGAGGCACCTCCGTGTTTGCCAAACTGCATCCCAGGACACATTATTTCTTTTTCCACGACGCGGCGATTTCCTCAAGCACCCGCCCCTTGGTCTCGGGCAGCATGAACAGCCCGAACAGGAACGAGAATACGCACACCACGGAAAACAAGAGAAACGCGGCGCCAACGGAACCGGTCAGTCTCTTCGAATAGCTGGTAATTATGGGGAACAACTGGGCGCCGCTGTAAATTGTCAGCCAGAGAAAGGCCGTCGTCAGTGAAACGGCGCGCCCGCGCAGCTTGGTCGGGAATATTTCCGACATCATCAGCCAGGGCAGCGGTCCCAGGGCCAGGCCGTGGGGCACCGTGCAGAGGATGATGACCAGGAGCACCGGCCAGCCGCCCAGATGGAAATGGAACACCGCGGCGGTCATGGCGGTGATTGCGCACATCATCACCGACGCCACCAGCCACAGCGGACGCCGTCCCACCCGGTCCACGGTCCAGCAGGCCGCCAGTGTCACCATGCCCATGAATCCATAAGAGACCGCGTACTGGAGGAATGCCGCCGCGCGGTCGTTCAGTCCCGACGCCTCGAACAGCATGGGGATGTATCCGCTCATCACGCTCCAGCCCGTCCAGTTGTTGAAGAATGCCAGCAACAGTCCGACGATGAAGACGCGCCGTGTGCCGGGCGCGAACAACTCCGCGAAACTGCCCTCGTCCTGGCGGAGCGATTCCTCGACCTGTTTCATTTCCTCACGGGCGAAATCGCCGCCGTCAACACGGGTCAGCACGGCCAGCGCCTCGGCGCTGCGTCCCCGCCCCGCCAGCCAGCGCGGACTCTCGGGCAAAAGCAGCAGCAAGCCCAGAAAGAGCAGCACGGGCAGCAGTTCCGAACCGAACATCCAGCGCCAGCAGACGTCGTGCGGTGTGACCTTGATGATGACGTACGAGATGAAGGGTGCGGCAATGCTTCCCACCACAATGGCGAGCTGGTACATCACCCCCAAGCCGCCGCGCATCCGCGGCGGCGCAACTTCGGAGATGTACATCGGGGAAGCCACCGAACACAACCCCACGCCCACACCGCCCACGATGCGGAACACATTGAACATAAAGATGTCTTTCGGAAGGGCGGTGAAAACCGCGCCAACCCCCAACAGCGTGCAGGCCACCATCATCGTCCGGTTGCGGCCCAGCGCGTCGCACATCCAGGCGCCCAAAAAGGGACCGGCGATGCAGCCCAGCGCGGCGCTGCCCGTGGCGAAACCGAAGGCGGCGTCCGACAGATGGAACACTTCCTTCAGGTAGAGATTTGCGCCGCAGACAATGGCCAAATCGTATCCGAACAGGAATCCGCCCACCGAGGCCACAAAGGCCACTCCAAAGGCATACAGGGCCGACGGTTTTGCAATGCCCGGCGTTTGGCTCTCTCGACTCATGAAAGTTCCTCCTGTTTGGACCGAATTCCCAACTTCTTGTTCTCTACACTCCCGGCAAATACCCTTTCCCGAAACATGCCGCCGACTCGTTGCGGAAATCCGAAATCAACGACATCAGCGATGTCGTTCCGCCGTCGGCGACAATGGTTTGTCCTATGATGTAGCCGGCATCCCCGGAACAGAGGAATGCGGCCAGTTTGGCGATGTCCAGCGGCACGCCCGCCCGGCCCAGGGGGACCTTTGCCGCCGCTTCCTTCTCTGCGTCCGCCTCGTTGAATCCGGGCAGCACGTTGTAGTAGTTCTCTACGGTCACCCAACCCGGGGCGATTGCGTTCACGCGAATGCCTTTGTGGCCAAGCTCCACGGCCAGGGACCGCGTGTAGGCGATAATGGCGCCCTTGGTGCCCGCATAGACCGAATGCTCCGGCGCTCCCTGGACCCCGTGAATCGAAGTGATATTGCAGACAGCCCCGCCGCCCTGCGTTTCCATGCCTGCCGCGATGCGCTGTGTGAGGAAGAACTGCGCGCGGATATTCACATGGTACATCTGGTCGAATTGTTCGCACGTGACCTTGCCAAAGGGTTTATTGAAGGTGATTCCGGCATTGTTGACCAGGCAATCCACCCCGCCGAGGAATTCGAGCGCCGACTCTCCCAGTCCGATCACCTCGTTCACGTCGCCAAAATTGGCGCGAAAGGCCGCCGCCCTGCGGCCCATGTTCCGGATTTCCCCGACCGCACTTTCTGCCCCGGCATCACTGTGGGCATAATGCAGCACCACATCCGCCCCCTGACGGGCGAACTCGAGCGCAATCTCGCGCCCGATTCCCGTGCCCGAACCCGTGACCAGCGCCTTCTTCCCCGACAGCTTTCCTTCGCAGCTCATCTCTCCACCTCAATCCAGTCTGCGCAGGCAGACCCCGCGGTTTGAGTCCCAAAGCAGATGCACACCCAGAAACTGTATGACCGGCGGACACGATACGCCATTTGCGCCAACAACTTCAATGTTGTCAAACTCCCGCGAATACGCGTCCGGACACGTGTCCGAAAAGGACTATACAGCAGTCTCGCCACAGTGTCAACGAGTTCTTCAGGAACCCGGACGAAGCCCGTATCATAGGGTAATGGCCCGGAAGAAACGGCTGTCCGAAGCGGCAAAAACGGTGCTATTTCTCCCGGACGATCCGAGTCCCTTTTGGCCGTCGAAGTACTGAAAGGCGTCGGCGTGAAGCTTGTCTGCCAGATGTTCGCAGGGGCGTTCCATGCGCGGCCCGTGGGTGCCGTCCAGCGCGGAAGAAGTTTATGGGCGGAGCGGCTTCGCGGTGGATGCGCGAAGCACCAGTTCCACGTCGAAAACCGTGGTTTCCGGAACAACATCTCTGCCCGCGAGCATGTCGAGCAGTGTTTTCACGCAGAAGTCGGCCATTTGCCGGGCCGGAAAGCGTACCGTGGTCAGCGGAACACGAAACATGTCACTGCCCAATATGTCGCCGTTGCCGATGATGGAGATGTCCTCCGGGATTCTGAGTCCGGCGGCGTATATGGCCCGCATGGCGCCGCGCGCGGCGACGTCGTGGCGAACCAACAGGGCCGTGGGCGGGGTGTCGGACAAGAGCAGTTCGGCGGTGCGCCGTTCCGCGGCGGCTTCATTGAAGTCGATTTCACTGAACAGGCGCTCGTCAACAGGGACACCGGCATCCCGAAAGGCGTCCCGGACGCCCCGCGAACGGTCGCGGCCGACATTCGAGACGCGCGGGATGCCGAGACAGGCAATCCTGCGGTGGCCCAGGCCGAGGAGGTGTTCCGCACCCAGCCGCCCGGCCTTGTAGTTGTCGCCCGTGATTTGCGGGGCGGCCAGTTCGTCGATGAGACCGTCCAGGGTCACCAGTTTTACGCCCGCTTCCACGAGATCGTGATAGGTCGCGGGCGGGGTCATGGAACCGGGCACCGCTATCACCCCGTCCACACGGTTCTTCATCAATTGGTCCACGACGGACTCGTCGGTCCCGCTTTCGTTGCCCGATATAAAGAGCAGCGTTGAGTAGCCGCCGTCGCGGAGTCCGCGTTCCACCGCCTCGATTACCGAATGGGACGCATAGTAAATGCTGGGTTTGGCGATGACAGCCACCAGGTTTGTCTTGCCCTGGGTGAGGCTGCGCGCGATGTAATTGGGACGGTACCGCATGGCGGCGGCCAGTGCCTGAATGCGCCTGCTTGTCTCGTTCGAGATGTCCGGTTTTCCCGAAAGCGCCCGCAGGACGGTTGACCGGCTTACTCCCGCTTCGCGGGCTATATCGTTTACCGTGCAACCCATAGGTTCTTTCCTAACCCGCATGTGAATTCCGGTTGCGAAGCGCTTCCCGGTTCAGGCAATCCTCGGGAAGCCCGCCCCGCAGCATGGCGTCCAGATTCAGGGCGGCGCGCCGTTGAAGCTCCCGGCTTGCCCGTTCACTGTACCACGCATAGTGGCCTGTGGCCACCACTCCGGGATGCGACAGCAATGCGTCCCGGTTCGATTTTGGGGGTTCATCCTCAAAAACATCCAGCCCCGCCGCGAACACTTTTCCTGTTTCCAGGGCCGCTGTCAGCGCTTCCTCGTCCACCACGGGACCGCGCGAAGTGTTTACCACAATTGCATTTGGCCGCATGCGGTCAAACGCTTTCGCGTTAAGGAGGTGGCGGGTTTCCCCGGTAAGATTGCAGTGAAGACTTACCACATCGCTCTCGGCCAGCAGTTCGCCGAAGGAACACGCTTCCGCGCCCAATTCCGCATGTCTCGCCGCAGGCACGTAGGGATCGCAGGCAACCACACGGCCGAACAGTCCGCAGGCCTTCGCGCAAAGGGTGCCGCCAATCCGTCCCAGTCCGACAATACCCAGCGTCATCTCGTGCAGTTCGGGCATATGGGCGCTTGGCGGAGCGGCGTAGTTGGGCCGCAATTGTTCCATTCCGGCGCGCAAACCACGAACACACGCGAAGATCAGGGCGAGCGCATGGTCCGAAACGGAGTGGTTCGCGTAGCCCTGCACATTGCACACGGGTATGCCCCGCGCGGAAACCGCTTCGAGATTGATGTTGTCGTAGCCCACCCCGTAGCGGACAATAGCCTTGAGTGAGGAGGCGGTGTCCAAGAAAACATCGTCCACAACGGACCAGCGTACGAACATGCCCTCCGCGCCGCGCGCAAATGCCGCCTTGCCCGCCGTGTCAAGCCGGTCGCCGGAAAACAGTTCCAGCGTGTATCCCGACCGGCCCAGGATTTCCATTTCCTGATCGAAGGAACTGTAACCGGTGTCAATGACCACGATGCGTTTGGTTTCGGACTGTGGCATGGCGCTTTTTAATCTCCTTTTCTTCCCGCGTGAAGAAGCCCAAAGCGTCCAGTAATTCCCCGAAGAGGGTGCAAACGGGTTCACAAGGATGGCACGCCGCGGGGCACGCAGGCAAACAGGAGGCGCGGGCCCTGGGGGAAATTGCCTGAAACCGGATGGTTTCGCCCGGCAGGACAAGTGAGATGCAGGCGCTCCTGCCTCCGCCGGACAAGCCTGCGCGGCAAGCCGGTCTTCCCGGCGTTACCCGACGGATTGTGCCGGTCAAAGCTCGGGAATTACCTGCGGCGACACTGAAGGCCGGTCCGGAAACTGTGCGGTTTCACCGTTTAACCCGGATATCTCACCAGTTACTCCGAACAGTCGTACCCGCACGCGGGGCGCGAGCCTCCTATTAGCCGGCTTTAGCCGGCTCCTCTTTGCCCCCGGCTTCAGCCGGGGGGGAGGAGTGTCCCTCGCTGCACACAGCACGCTTCAGCGCGCTTTCCTTCTTTGAGACGGTGAGAATTGC
>CAZOMH010000155.1:0-8607 GCA_964580415.1 uncultured Nitrospirales bacterium | reverse complement strand
CGGCGGGCGGGATGCGTGCTGTTGGGTTCTGTGGTCAAGTATGGGTCTCTTCTACAGACTATACGCCCCGCCCTCCTTCAACGGGCCACGGCCTTCAAAGGGGAACTCAAGAGGAGCGCGTTGTTGTCTGTCTTCTTTCCTGACTCAGTCGTGGCCGAATTCCATTTTCTGCACTTCAACGCCGCCGATTGCGGCGAGTTTGCTCTCGAGTTCGCGGCAGCGAACCTCGTCGCCGACAAGTTCGAGCAGGAGCACGCCGCCGTTGGCGCACTTGCCCTCGCCAACCTCGTGCAGTCCGAGCCGGGTCTTGATATGGCAGCCATATTCGGTGAGCAGCTGTTGTACGCGCCCGGCGTTCTCACCCCGGTTGTGTATATGCACGCCGATGATAATGTGCTTGTCCATGAACAGGCTCCTTTTGTTGCGGTTATTCCAGACCTTTTGTTCGGACGGACCGTTGAACGCTGCATATGCGCTGCGCGCCTGCCGGTGGCGGACGCCGCCTTGACCGGTTTCACACCAAACGCAGCGTAAGATCATACCGCGCATTCCAGGCGCAACCCGGAAGGCGTTTTCAGCCCGTGCGGGCACAACACACCCATTGGGCGGCATGCATCCTGTGTTATTGTAACAACAAAAGACGGGCCTGTTCTAATTCCGGATTTTTTCTCGAAAGCACGGGGTCGTTTGCAGGGACGGAAGGGTCCGCCAAACCGTTTCCATGGTTCCCGTTCGTGCGGGTGTTTGTCCGGTGCGGGCGCGGCGGTCTACAATGCGCCCTCCTTTCGACGTAGGAGCGGTTGTCCCTATGGATTTTGCGACCCTGACGGGTATGGACTTTTTGACCCTGTTGGGCATTGCCGTGGGCCTGTCCATGGACGCGCTGGCGGTGGCCATCGGCACGAGCGTGGTGCTGCGCGGCGTAACGCCGCGGCAGGTGTTCCGCCTGTCGTTCCATTTCGGACTGTTTCAGGCGCTTATGCCGATTCTGGGCTGGATGCTGGGCAGCCTGGCTTCGGGGTATATCCGGGACTATGACCACTGGGTCGCTTTCGGCCTGCTGATGTTTGTGGGCGGCAAGGCCGTCTGCGAGGCGCTGTCCGGCGGGGATGAGCGCGCCGCGGACCGCCGCGACCCGACCCGCGGCTGGAACCTGTTGCTGTTGTCCGTGGCCACCAGCATCGACGCGCTGGCCGTTGGGCTCACCTTCGCCATGATAGACGTTGTTGTGTGGTATCCGGCGCTGGTTATCGGCTGCATTACGGCCGCGCTCACGCTGGCGGGAATGCTCTTCGGTTCCTGGCTTGGCCGTCGTTTCGGCAAGATCATGGAGGTTGCCGGAGGACTGGTGCTCATCGCCATCGGGGTGAAGATACTGGCGGGGCACATTTCCTTCCCGTAGCCGATCAGGGCGGGCGGGCCGCTTGACTGTGTTGCGTGGTTGGGGTACGCTGGCCGTGCCGATGCGGTGTCCGTCCAAACAGGAGAACTTCCATGAGCGGAATGATTTCACGACGCGCGTTTTTGGCCTGCGCAACGACCGGCACGCTGGCGGCCGGCTGTGCGGCCACAAAGGCCAATACGGCCAGGGTGGTGCCGGGCAGGCTTTCGCCCAACGAGAAGTTGAACATCGCCGCCATTGGTGTGGGCGGAATGGGCAGGGCCAACATCGACGCGAGCAGCACGGAGAATATTGTGGCGTTGTGCGATGTGGACGACGCCTATTCGGCAAAGACCTATGCGGCCTATCCGAAGGCGAAACGCCACGCCGATTTCCGGAAGATGTTTGACGCGATGGAGAAGGAAATCGACGCGGTGATCGTGGCCACGCCGGATCACAACCACGCCATCACCGCGGTTGCCGCCATGCGGCACGGCAAGCATGTCTACTGCCAGAAGCCGCTGGCGCACAGCCTGCACGAGGTGCGCACGCTGGTGGAGACGGCCCGCGAGTGCAAGGTGCAGACGCAGATGGGCAACCAGGGCCATTCATCGGAGGAGAGCCGCCGCCTGTGCGAGTGGATACAGGACGGGGCCGTCGGGGCCGTGCGCGAGGTGCATGCGTGGAGCGACCGTCCCGTGGGCGGAGATCCCTGGTCGACCTTTCCCGTGGTGAAACGTCCCGGCGACACACCGCCCGTGCCGTCCTCGCTCAACTGGGAACTGTGGCTCGGCCCGGCGAAGAAGCGGCCCTATAATCCCGTCTATTGCCCGCTCACGTGGCGCGGCTGGTATGACTTCGGCACGGGCGCCCTGGGCGACATGGGCTGCCATATCCTCGACCCGGCGTTTTGGGGGCTCAAGCTGGGCCATCCGACCAGCGTGCAGGCAACCACCACGCACTGGGAGAAGCTGGTGGAAGAGGAAACCTTTCCGCGCGCGTCCATCGTGCGCTACGAGTTCCCCGCGCGCGGCGACATGCCGCCCGTGAGCCTGACCTGGTATGACGGGCGGCTCAAACCGCCCATTCCCCGCGACTTTGCGCCGGGACAGCAATTCGACGGCAACGGCGCGCTGCTTATCGGCGACAAGGGAACGATCCTGCACAAATCGCACGGCGCGGGCGGTCTCACGCTGCTGCCCAAGGCCTATGCGGCCGGGTACAGGCAGCCGGCCAAGACCCTGCCGCGCGTGACGGTTGGCGGCAGCCCGCACGAGCAGGATTGGATTCGCGCCTGCAAGGACGGCAATCCGGCCAGTTCCAGTTTCGAGTATGGCGGCGCGCTCACAGAGATGGTGCTCCTCGGGGTGCTCGCCATGCGCCTGAAGGACCGCAGACTCCAGTGGGACGGCGCGGCATTCCGCTTCACCAACGACGACGAAGCCAACGCGCTGGTCAACCCGCCCTATCACAACGGCTGGACGCTCTGACAGGGGCGGCCGGGGCGTTGCTGATGCGCCCCCGCGGCCGATGCGCAAACCGCATCCTTGCGATGGCCCCCCCGGTTTGTTATCGTAGTCCCGTGTGACGGACCGGCTTTGCGCCGGTGGGCCGGGATGCGCGGGAGTCCGCGCCGTGCTCCGGATTATGCGCCGCCACCTTCCGTATTCCCGGACGTCCGCGAA
The DNA here is from genome assembly GCA_964580415.1 of uncultured Nitrospirales bacterium. Taxonomy (GTDB): domain Bacteria; phylum Hydrogenedentota; class Hydrogenedentia; order Hydrogenedentales; family CAITNO01; genus CAITNO01. Next base: position 5,541 of record CAZOMH010000155.1, on the reverse strand, counting down.
AGGCGTCCGCAGTTCTGGACACATCCCTATGAAGTCCGAATCCCACAAGACGCGCGAAGCGCGACGCGCCAAGTTGAACGAGACCTATCTGGGCACAACGCCGGAAGAGCGTGCCGTGCTGCAGTTTCTGGCGGTTGCCCGCGAGGAACTGCCGCGCACCACGCTTCTTGCCATGCAGTCCAGGACAAAGATACGGCTGGACAACGGCCGCATGTTCGTGCATTTGGACCTGCGAATCCTGCTGGAAAGCCTCCGAAAGGCGGGGCTTGCGGAGACGTCCTCTTCCCGGCCGGACCACGCCTGTTGGAAATGCGCGGAGATTATGACGGAAATTGTCGCGCGCGACGCGCAGCGCTCCGGGCGTTTTGAAGCGATATCCGAGGCGGTGGAGGCGGTGATGCCCTTCCGCCGCAATTACGGATATTACTATTTCCGCAGTTTTGGGCAGGCCATGCGCCTGATTCGAATGGCCTTGTACCGGTGCGAGGACGAGGAGCTCTGGAAGCTCCTTCCCGCCACCCAGGCCGAATATCCAAGCGAGTGCCGCCGATGGTCCCCTTTGTGGCGTCTCTGCAACGATCCGTTTGACGCAGAATGGTTTTCCGGCCTTTCCGGAGATGCCGCATACAATACGCTGTGGCAGATATTGTCTGTGGCGTTTGACCGTCTTATCCCCGCCGAGGAGGCTTTTGCCTGTCTCCATGACCGGTGCGTCGGTCCGGATAAAGACCTGCTGTCGGGCTCCGTCCGTGCCTTGTGCGGGCGGGAACTGATGCTGCGCGGCCATTTTGCCGAGGCGGCCGGGCTTGCGGTGGCGGACGGCGTTGCTGGCGACTTGTTTCTCGGGGCGAGGCTGGGCCTGTTGCAGGGTCTTGGCGCCAAGGCATTGTCGGACTATGATCGGGCACTGGCCGGGCTTTGCGGAAAGAGCCGCAAGCGCAAGCCTGTGCTTCCGGGATGCGAGGGTGTGTTCTATGCGCTGGCGCTGATCCAGAGCCGTGAGACAGCACGGCTGCGGCAGGCCGCCGAATACCTTTCCCGCGCCGTGAGAAGCGCGGGAGCATCGTACAAATCGGCCTGTGCCGCGCTGTTGAGGCTGGCGAATTCGTATCTTGGCAATCCTTCCGGGGCCGACGCACACGAATCAACCGGGTATTGGATGGAGGAACTCCTGCCGGTGGACCAGTTTGTTATGGCACTGGTGGACTACTGGATGGACGGTTCAACGCCCGATAGCACCGAAGCAGTCCTTGTGGACCAGCACGCGCGCGCCGCCGCGGCGGGTTACCACTGGTGGGCCGCGGAAGTGGGGGCGCTTCTCGACCGTGTTCAGCCGGGACTCGGCGATTACGGTCCGCAGTCGGCCCGTTTCTTCAAAAAGACGGGCATGCGTCCGCTGGTGGACCTTGTCCGGCGGCAGGAGTTGTGGGCGCTCAGTCTGGAAGCGCTGGAACACGTTGCCGAAAGCGCCCGTGTGGAGCCCGGTGAAACGCCGGACTGCCGCATGACCTGGCACCTGACGCCCGAGCTCGACTGCTGGCGTCTGGAGGCGCGGGAGGTCCGCCGTCTCCATTCCGGACGCTGGAGCAAGGGGAAGCTCGTTTCGTTCAAGCGCCTTTACACGGAGCGGGCCGAGTTCCCCTACCTGACGCCGCAGGACACGGCGGTGTGCGCGCTTATTTCCGCCGAAACAGAGTCGCGCGGGTATTATGGGACCCCGCGTGTCCATTACGAGCTTCCGCCCCGGGCGCTGACGGCGCTCGTCGGCCACCCCCTGATCTTCGGCGCCGACGGCGAGCATGTTGAACTGGCAAAGGGCGAGCCGGAACTGCACGTGACGCAGCAGGGCGGCCAGGTGCTCATCGAACTGGTTCCGTCCATTAACGAGGAGCAGGATGTGGCGGTGGCGCAGGAAGGTCCCGCGCGCGTCAGGGTGATTGAATGCATGCCGGAACACCGGCGCATGGCCGGCATCATCAAGAAGGGGCTGCGCGTGCCCATCGAGCACAAAGCGCGCGTGCTCGAATCACTTGGAAAGATCACCTCCCTGATCACGGTCCATTCGGACATCGGCGGCGGACTTGACAATGTTCCCATGATCCCGGAGGATTCACGGCCGCACATCATGCTCACGCCTTCGGGCCAGGGACTGCACGTGCAGGCGCTGGTCCGGCCGCTGGCCGGCGGCGCCTATTACCGGCCCGGCACCGGCGGCGGGACGGTGCTCGCCGAAGTGGACGGGCATCCCGTGCAAACCCGCCGCGACCTTGCGGGCGAAAAGGCGCTGGCCGCCAGGGCCGTCGCAGCCTGCGCGGTGCTGGAGCGGGCGCAGGAGTTTGACGGCGAATGGCTTGTGGAGGAACCGGAGGACTGTCTCGAACTGCTGGATGAACTTGCGGGGCTGGGGGAAACGGTTTTGCTGGAATGGCCGCAGGGAGAGAAGCTGCGCATCAGCGCAAGGGCCGCTTCGGGCAGTCTGCAAATGAAGGTGGCCGGTTCCAAGAACTGGTTTGAGGCCACCGGGCAGTTGCGCGTCGATGAAGACCGTGTGCTCGACATGCGGCAACTGCTCGAACTGCTGGATCAGACGCGCAGCCGTTTCATACCGCTCGGGGACGGCCAGTTCCTGGCGTTGACGAAAGAGTTTCGCAAGCGGCTGGACGAGCTCCGCGCCATTTCAGAGGAGCACGGGCGGGGCCTGCGCTTCCATGTGCTCGCGGCGCCGTCGGTGGAAAGTGTGCTGGAGGGCGCGGGCCCGCTCAAGGCCGACAAGGCGTGGAAAGAACAGATTGCGCGGTTTCGCGGCGCGCAAGAGTTCGAGCCCGCACTGCCCTCGACCCTGCGCGCCGAGCTGCGCGACTACCAGGCAGAGGGCTACCGGTGGATGGCGCGGCTCGCCCGGTGGGGCGCGGGCGCATGCCTGGCCGACGACATGGGCCTGGGCAAAACAGTGCAGGCCCTGACCCTTGTCCTCGCGCACGCATCGGAGGGTCCGGCGCTTGCGGTCGCCCCGACCTCGGTCTGCATGAACTGGATTGAGGAGGCGCGGCGCTTTGCCCCGACCCTGAATCCCATACTGTTTGGCGCAGGCGACCGGCAGGCCGCGCTCGATACGCTCAAACCGCTTGACCTGCTGGTGTGCAGTTACGGGCTGCTCTACCAGGAGGCGGACAAACTCGCGGCCGTCCATTGGCGCGTGGCCGTGCTGGACGAGGCGCAGGCGATCAAGAACTTTGCCACACGGCGGTCACAGGCCGCCATGGCACTGCACGCCGACTTTCGTCTCATCACCACGGGAACACCCGTGGAAAACCATTTGGGAGAGTTGTGGAACCTGTTCCGTTTCATCAATCCGGGCCTGCTCGGATCACAGGAACAATTCACCCGGCGTTTTGCCGTACCCATCGAAAAGCACCAGGATCGCGATGCGCGCATGCGCCTGAAAAAGGTCATCCAGCCGTTTCTTCTGCGCCGCCTGAAAGAACAGGTGCTTGAAGAGCTTCCCTCGCGGACGGAAATCCTTTTGCAGGTGGAGTGCAGCGCCGGGGAAACCGCCTTTTATGAGGCGCTGCGCCGGCAGGTGATCGAAAAGATTGCCCGCACACAGGGCCCGCCCGCGCAGAAGCACCTCATGATTCTCGCCGAGATCATGCGGCTGCGCCGCGCCTGCTGCAACCCGCAACTGGTCACGCCGGGAATAGACATCGCAAGTTCAAAACTGGCCGTCTTCCTGGACCTGGTCAGCGAGCTGATTGAGAACAGGCACAAGGCCCTGGTGTTCAGCCAGTTCGTGGACCATCTGTCCATCCTGCGCAAGGAACTGGACCAGAAAGGCGTGGTCTACCAGTATCTGGACGGGGCCACGCCGCAGCGGGAGCGCAAGAAGCGCGTGGACGCCTTCCAGTCCGGAGAAGGTGATCTGTTCCTGATAAGCCTCAAGGCGGGGGGACTGGGTCTGAACCTTACGGCTGCCGACTATGTTATCCACATGGACCCGTGGTGGAATCCCGCCGTTGAAGACCAAGCCTCCGACCGTGCGCACCGCATCGGCCAGTTGCGTCCCGTTACGATTTACCGTCTTGTCACAAAAGACACCATCGAGAGCAAGATTGTTGATTTGCACCGGCACAAGCGCGACCTTGCGGACAGCCTTCTTGAAGGCAGCGACATGACCGGGAAGATGTCGGCCGAGGACTTGCTCGCACTTTTGCAGGAAGGGTTCTGACCGGGAAAGGCTCTTTATCGGGGCGAATCAAGACGGCTGCCCGGGGTGTCTACGGAGCCAAAGGGATGGAATCCCTGGACGCCGGAGAAGTGTGAAGGGTAATAATACTACTGGAAGGCAGGGGGCAGGCACAAATTGTGTGTCGTAATTTACGACCTCTGTATATTGGGGCCACACGAAATACCGTATCCACATCCGGTGACCAGGTGTCGGGTCAACCACAATATATGGTTGCAAACCGGCTCGTCTTCTGCTACTATTTTCATTGACATGGGCATGCAGACCCGGTCAGGGAGAGTGCGCCTTGGGCAAGGTCGGACTGATAAGCACAGAGTGGAAATGCAAAGCTGGCGCGGTAGTCATGTTTTTCGTGACGGTCCTCTTGGTGGCCGCGCTTGCCGGAGACGGGTTTGAGTCGGGAGCACCCGGCGGGAGACCCGTTGACAACATCCTCGAAGTACCCAACATGATTGGGCCGGTTGGCGCCGCCATCGCGGGCGCCGCGGCCTTCTTGGTGGGCGACGCCTCTCATGTGCTTTACGCCATCACGTTCCTGTGGTTTTTGATGCTGTGCCGCCAGCGTCCGCTGGACCGCCCGTTGACGCGGTTGGCGGGGGTGGCCATTTTGGCGGGTTCTGTGGCGGGACTTCTGCAAATGGACCTGGCGTCCGGCTGGTCCAACACGCAGTCGGGCGGGGTGTTTGGCGCATTTATGGGCGAGCGCGTGTTCCAGCCGTATTTCGGCCACATCAGTTCGCACGTGGTGGGTTTGCTGATGGCGCTGGTGGGTCTGCTGCTGGCCACCGATTTCCTGTTTATCCAGATACTCGTATACATGCACCGGGGCATTATGGCCACGGCGCGCGGCGCGCTGCTGGTGACGATGACATGTCTGGGAATGGCCGGCACGTACCAGCAGTGGCGGGTCAAGCGCAAACTGCGCAAATCGCTTACGAAAATGTCGCCGATGCCGGAAGAAGACCTCTTTGCCGATCCGGTGGACGATGCCGGTATGATGGAAGACCCGTTTGCCGCCGTGCCCGTCCCGTCTGCACCGGCACGCCGCTCCGAGCCCACGGTCCACCTGACCGGATTGTCCGCTATTTTCGACAGCCAGGATGAGATGCCGCTTCCGGAGCCGCCTGCGCCCAAACCGGTCCAGCGCGTTTCCGCCCCTGTCGCGGTGCCGCCGCCGGCCGAGAATACGGAACTGAACTTCGACGACGAGCCCGTTTCGACGGTTCCGCCGCACATGTCGCCGTCGGTGATCGATGACGACGGCGGTGATGACGGGGAGCTGGAGGACAGCATGTCGG
>CAZOMH010000154.1:0-8613 GCA_964580415.1 uncultured Nitrospirales bacterium | reverse complement strand
TGAGGTAGTAGGCGGTGATGCGCCTGCCGACCTCGGGGTCCACTTTTGCCAGGGGCAGGTAGTTGATCGGATAGCCGATACAGGAGGGATCGAGCACGCTCCCGCCGGTGATGCTGGTGAGCAGGATGCCGTCTTCGCGCCGGGCCAGTCCGTTGAGCACCATTTTGGCGAATTGGGCAAGGTCGTCCTTGGTGAACACCTGGTTGTCCCGCGCAAGCAGCAACGGCAGCGTGAGCGTCAGTCCGGCGTGGGAACAGTCCTCGCCCTTGACGGTCTCGCGGTCTTGCGGTTCCGTCACGGGCTGTTCGGCCAGTTGATAGGGCCAGTAGACGGCGCCGTCGGGCGCATGGATGAAGCGGTTTTGCAGGTAATGACCGATGGCCAGCGCACGGTCACGGGGAACGGCGTCGCCGGTGCATTTGCCCGCGAGCCACAGCGCCCAGCCCATGGCGCTCTGGCGGTTGGCCGGGATGGGCTTGTTTTCCAGCGAGTTTTCCTGGTCCATGCCGAGATAGTATCCCGCGCCGGGCTCGGGACCGTCCCGCCATTGCCGGTCGTGGACGGCCAGCGCGTCGAGACAAGTCTGGAGCAGGGTGTTCCGCTCGTCGCCGAGGGATTCGTTGAATGCGGGCGCCTCCTTTGCAAGAAGCAGGAAGTCAAGCATTTGCGCGGCGATGATGCCGGTATGCACGGCGAACACGGCGCGTCCGCGCTCGGCGTATTTGTCGCAGCCCCACGCCTTGACCACGCGCCCCGTGAACAACTGCTTGCCGCGCTTGTCGTCCGTGGCGGCGGCCACGGCGCGCACGCAGCGCAGATTGGCCTCCAGGTATTTCACGTCGCCGGTGGCGCGATACATGTCGTTCATCGCGCGCATGTAATACGAAAGCCACCAGGCGATCCCGGCGTTGTCGTTTTGAACGTTTTCCAGGTTCTTGTCGAGCGCGGTTCCCATGAAGAGCGCGTCAAAGCGTTCGGGGGTGGCGTAGGATTCAAGCGTTGGCGGGGAATCGACCTTTGGGAACTTCTCCGTGAACAGTGTCACATACGCGGCCTCCTGCGCCGGTATGTCAGCAGTGGCCGTGGTTGGCGCCACCAGAAGGCACCCCATGGCGGCTGCAAGAAACAAGTATAACCGTGGCTGCATTGTTGCGCTCCCGTGGGACGGCATTCCGCCGGTTTCGCATTTCCGGAGAAGGCGCAATTAGACCATGGTTGGCTGGTGTATTGCATGTTGACGCCGTGAATTCTGGATATCCTTGATTGTCCAGGCCCCATGGCATGCGGGTTGCGGCGGACTTTACTGGGCTCCATGCGCAGACCTATACTGCTCCAGCGGTACATGCATGACAGGCCCGTCGCCGGTTGTGCTTGGTTTTGCGGACCGCTGCCGCGGGAGGTGCTTTTCCGGTGTTTGGTTTCCTTGCCGTGCTCTCTATTGCGCTGGGTGTCGGTCCGTTCGCGCCGGTGTCCCAATCGCCGGCCGATTTGAGCGGTTCCTGGCAGTTGTTTGTGGACGATGCCGGCATTGCGGGAAAGACAAACGTTTCGCGGGTGTGCCACGCCTTTGAAAAGTCACCGTCCAATCCCGTGCTGGTTCCCGAAAAGCCGTGGGAAGGATCGACGGTTTACCTGTACGGCACGGTCCTGCCGGGCGGGGACGGCTCCGGCTGCCGCATGTGGTACCACAGTTGGGCCGGGGGCGAATACCACATCCTCTACGCCACGAGCCCGGACGGGCTGCACTGGACGAAACCCGACCTGGGTCTCGTTCCCTTTGACGGCACCACGCAGAACAACATCCTGATCCGGCGCACCAAGGAAGACCACAACCCCCAGGTGATTTATACGCCGTGGGAGTCCGCGCCGGAACGGTGCTATAAGCTCATCAACTGGGACTACGGCCGCACCCCGCCCAATAATATGGTCAGCGGCTACTACGGTGCCTGCTCCGCCGACGGCATCCACTGGACGGACGCGCCGAAGAATCCGATACTGCGCGACCCGGTCGGCGATGTGGGCAACTTTACCTGGGACGCGCACGGCGAACGCTATATCGGATACCCGAAACAGTTCACCGACGTGCGCGGTTTTCGGCGGCGCTGTGTGGGCTTCGCCGAGACGAAGAATTTCGAAGCATGGCCTGCCGGAACGCTCGTGCTCACCCCGGACGAGTATGATGACCGTTGGGCCACACAGCCCGGCCAGCACACCGATTTCTACGGCCTTTGCGGATTCGCCTATGAATCGCAATATCTCGGGTTTCTGTGGGTCTTCCGCATCACCGCAGCGGGTGATGATGGCCCGGTCTTTGTCGAACTGGTCAGCAGCCGCGACGGCGTGCATTGGACCCGGCAGGAGGCGCCCCGTCCGCCGGTGCTGCCGCTCGGTCCCGCGGGTGCCTGGGACGGCGGCATGATCTACACGGCGAATCACCCGCTGGTCGAAGGGGACACCGTCAAGCTCTACTACGGCGGATTTGACGCCACCCATGCCGTGGACAGCGCCAAGGCGGCCATCGGCCTGGCGACCATGCGCAAGGACGGATTTGCTTCGCTGGATGCTGGCGTTGAAGAGGGTGTTGTCACGACAGTGCCGGTGCGGAACACCGGAAACACCCTTGCCGTCAACTATGCCACCCGGGAGGGGGGCACGCTCTGCGTCGAAGTGCTGGATGAAAAGGGCGCGGTCATCGACGGTTACGGGCGCGACGACTGCACGAACCTTAAGGGAAACAGCGTCAACCAGCCGGTGCTCTGGAAAACACGGAACACCCTGCCGGAGACACCGGCGCGCATCCGGCTCCGTTTTATCCTGCGAAACGCCTCTCTCTACTCGTTCAATGTGGAAGCGCCAAGTGCCGGTCCGCAGTCGGAAATGAAGAAGGCGCGGAAGGCGGCGGCGTGGCACAGGCGCCGCATCATGTACAACGACGATGGCTGCGACACGCGCCCCTTCTCAACGCCGGAGGAATTTGCCGCGCTGCGTCTCAAGCAGTTGACCGGCACGCAGGTGGACAACATCTGTTTCTGCACCGGCGGCGGGGGGCTGTTCTGGGCGCATGTGCCCAGGGTGGGCGAGGCGATTGGTGAATTTGTCTCGGACAGCGACGATCAATATGTGAAAGACCTCTGCTTGGGACTCCGCGCGCTGGAGAAACTGGGCACGGACCCGCTGGCGGAGGCGGTCAGGTTTGGCCACGGGCAGGGCATGGAAACCTTCTGGTCCTGCCGGATGAACAATATCGAGGACAGCTATGCCCCGTGGTCGCGCGCGCGCTGGAAACGGGAACATCCGGAGTATGTGTTTGGCGCGCCGGAGGACTGGGACAAGTACGAGATGACCGACCCCCGAAAGTGGTGGGCCGGGCTCGATTTTGCCGTGCCCGAAGTGCGCGAACATCTGCTGCGCATCTTTGAGGATGTGTTCACGCGCTACGACATTGACGGTATCGACATGGACTGGTTCCGCTCGCCCCGCTTTTTCCGCGAAACGCACGAGGACCGTCCCGTAACCGCCGAGCACGTGGCCCTGATGAACGACTTCGTGCGCAAGACGCGCGCGCTGGGAGAGCAGGCGGCCGCACGGCGCGGCCGTCCCTTCCTGATTTCCTGCCGCGTGCCACTGAGCGTGGAATGCTGCCTGGCTATCGGCCTTGACCTGAACACCTGGCTGGAAGAGGACTTGGTGGACATCCTCGTGCTTGGCGGCGATCTTGGCCCCATGTCCATGGCGGCGCAGTTGCGGACCATGACCGCGCTGGCGCACCGGTACAACGTTCCCGCCGTGGCCAATATTTGCGGGTCGGGTCTGCAACCCGCACACACGTATTACACAAAGGAAGCCTGGTACGGTGCGGCCATGAATGCGTGGCAGGCCGGTGTGGACGGCATCTACGCCTTCAACCTGTTTCCCACCGAACCCATAGAACAATACAGCCGCATGGGTTCGGTCGACACGCTCAAGGGGCTGGACAAGATATACGCCATCGACCCGATTGAACCGAGGGATTTCTGGGGTTTTGACCGGGCAGGGCTTGTGGTGCCCGACCGCCTGCCCATAACCCTGACGCCCAATGCGGCCGTCATGGCCACACTGCCGGTTGGAGAGGACACCGCCGCAAACGCGCCCGAGGGAAAGACCGCGCACGCCGTTCTGCGCATTCGTGTGTCCGCGGCGTCCCAGGGCGACACGTTGCATGTGACGCTCAACGGCACGGACCCGGGCAACGCTGCGCCGGAGGCGGCACTGGTAGAGACACCCGCGCCCGCATGGTTCCAACTCGCGCCACCTCTCAAAGATATTCGCGTCGGCGATAACCTGTTCGAAATTCGCATGGAGACTGCGCGCGCCGGAGATGGAGTCATTCTCATGGACCGGCTGGAGTTGAACGTGAGTTACCAGACGGCAGTGAAACAATGATCGTTATCGCTTGTCTCAAGCCCCCCTTCAAAGACAGGGAGGACAGAAGTCTTAGTTCCCCCCTTGAGGACAGGGGGGACAGAAGTCGAGGGCGAAAAAGGGGGGCTTTCGAGAATGCCCCACAATCGACGAACGACTGTCGGATCGACTTCGGAAGACCCAAAAGATCGGCCCCAAACGGGTCTTGCTGGACTTTTGTCCTCCCTGTCCTTGAGGGGGGGTGCTGCGAAGCAGCGGGGGGTGTATGCTTCTGACACGCCCAGAACCCACCCCCCTTGATGGGGGACTTGGGAAGGCGTGCGGTTTGTTTGTGGTGAAACGCATCCCAGCCGACTTATGTCCCTCGTGTCTTCGAAGGGGGATTAAGCAGGCGCAGCAACTTGAATTGAACTGAACATGGAGGAATTGAAAATGAAACGGTCTGTCCTTTCGGCAATCCTGGTCTTGTCTGCTCTCGCGGCATTCCCCGCGCTGCCCGCGTCGGGGCAGGAGAACACGGTGGCGGCAGCTCCTTCAGCCGGGGTCCCCATTGACATCGGTTCGCGTCGCGAACTGTTCTGGGACGACTATCTCATCGACACCGCCAGGACGACGGCGGTGCTGACCCTGCACCATCTTCAGCCGCGGGAGATCGTCATCAACAGTGACGAGCCGTGGGAGGGCGACGGTGGTGGATACTACAACCTCCTGAACGACGACGGCCTCTACCGCATGTATTACCTGGCCGGGAAGCAGTTGAACGCGGACGGCACCAACCTGAGCACCCAGCCTTTCACCGTGTGCTATGCCGAGAGCCGCGACGGCAAGGCCTGGACCAAACCGAATCTGGGCATCTGCGCGTTCAACGGGATGAAGGAAAACAACATTATCCTCGACAGCGCCGCGGCGAAGTTCGACAACTTCTCTGTGTTCAAGGACGCCAACCCCGCCTGCCCGCCCGGGGAGCGCTACAAGGGCGTGGGTGTGGATTGCAACGACCATTACCTGTGGTGCTTCACCAGCGCCGACGGCATCCATTTCAGCAAGGCGTGGCAGATGACGAACAAGGGCAAGTTCGACACCCTCAACATCGCCTTCTGGGACCGGCACGCCGGACAGTACCGCTGCTACATCCGTGACTTCCACAGCATTCCGGGCGACGACCTGAACGCCGGTATCCGCGATGTCCGCTGGATGGTGTCCACGGACTTCAAAAACTGGTCCGACCCCGTGCTCCTCGACTTCGGCGGTGCCGACGACTACCCGCTTTACACCAATGCGGCGCAGCCCTACTATCGCGCCGACCACATGTTTGTCGGTTTCCCCACCCGTTACGTGGAGCGCAGGGAATGGACCGACAACTTCGCGCAAATCCCCGGCGCCGAACGGCGCAGGGCGCGCATGCACGGCCATCCGCGCTTCGGCCTTGCAGTTACGGATTGCATTTTCATGTCTTCCCGCGACGGCGCAAAATGGAAACGCTGGGACGAAGCCTTCATGACACCCGGCCCCGAGGACGGCTACAACTGGGTCTACGGCGACTGCTACCCCGCGGTGGGCATGATCGAAACCGCGAATGAGCAGCCGGGTCTGCCCAACGAAATTTCCATGTACGCCGCCGAAGGCCACTGGTCCATGAAATACCACCGCCTGCGCCGCTACACCCTCCGGCCCGACGGCTTTGTCTCGTTCAACGCCCCCTACAAACCCGCCACCATCGTCACCAGGCCGTTCGTGTTTACGGGAAAGACGCTGTCGGTGAACTTCTCCACTTCGGCGTTGGGATACGTCCGGATAAAGCTCATCGGTGAAGGTCAAACGCTCGATTCCATCGAGCTGTTTGGCGACACGCTGGACAGAAAAGTGTCCTTTACAAACGGAGACCTGGCGTCGCTGTCCGGCAAGCCGGTCACGATGGAAATTACGCTGCGCGACGCGGATGTCTATTCCTTCAAGTTCAGCGCGGAATAACGATTCTGTCCGCCGTTCGGGTGGGTGAAGTCGCGTGGGGCAAAACGGAACCCACCGTGTTTCACCGTATCGCGTGCCGGCGATGGCGGGTTCCATTCCACTTTGCCGAAGTTTATCCGCTCTTGCCCTTGATGTTAAAACAAAAACGCCGGAGGCGCGTGGTTCGCGTCTCCGGCGGGTATTCTTGGCTGTCGGCTGGGCCTACTTGATGGTTTCGACCCGCAGCACCTTGGTCCCGGCCTTCTTGCCCTCGACAACCTTTCCGGTGATCTCGGCGCTCTTGCCGTCAAACGCGGCGATCTCCGCAATCTTGTCCTTGGGGCCAAGGTGCAGGACTTGCCCCTTGAGATTGTCTATGGCTTTCCCATCGGCGCCCGTTGCCGAGGCAACGTTGACTTCGTACACCTTAATCTCTTTGCCCTTCCGGTCAACGGTCTTGCCGGACACGGTGCCCTTGACCGTGGCCTTGACTCCTTCGGGGGCCTTTGCAGCGGGTGCCGCGGTCGCCGGTTTCGCCGCCGGGGTTGTTGCAGGTGCGGTCGCCGGGGCCGCAACAGGCGCTGTCGCCGGGGCGGTTGCGGCTTTCTCCGCGGCAACGGCCATCCCGGACAGGGTAACCGCCAGTGCAAGAACCATCATCAACGCAAGCCTGGTCTTCATTCTGTCGTCCTTTCGTTCATGCCGGAAACCGGCATGGTGTTTGGGTGTCAATACGGGGTTGAACACCGTGCAAACGCCAATGGTTCCATGGCGAAACAGCGCCGCCGACCCCGCAATTCTTGCCGTCATCATAAAACGAAGCGCGGAGCCCAAAGGGGGACAGTGAGGCTGAATGACTTCATCATATCGGGAAAAATTACTGTTATTTGGCATGAAACCCGTGGCGGTCGATTGTTCCCTGTTCCCGCTTCTTGCCCAATTCCCCGGGAAAAGGTACCATGCTTGGCGTGCGGCGGGGCATGCTTCACTTCGCCCGCCCGTCATTACCGGAAAGAAGGGCACGATCATGAAACGGCACCGGGAAGATTCAAGGCGCAGTCTATGCGCCGTCGTGGCGGTTACCGCTTGCCTGGCGGGTCTATTGCCCTTTGGCGGCGTTGCATCCGCCCTTGAGGCCGGGATTCGCACCTTCGGCGGTTCCCCGACGATTTTCGTGGACGGAAAACCAACCAGTCCGCTCATGTTCTTCGGCTGGGAATCGGGGCTTGGCGGGCCCTCCTGGGTCAACCTGACCGCGGAGTGGCGGGAGTTCAGTATTACCGTGATGGCACTGGAGGACACCGACGGTGCCAGCGGCATCCATTTCCGCATGGGCGGCGAGGGTCCGGGTACGGTGTGGGTGGACAACATTCATGTCTATCCCGGAGAGAAGACCGACGCGCCCACGGAGAACTTCGCGCGCAACGGCGACTTCGAGGGCACGCGCGGGGACATTGAGCGTGACTGGTCCTTTTTCCAGCGCCCCGAGGCCAAGCCCACCTGGACGCCGGACCCCGACACGAAGGTCAGCGGCAGACAAAGTCTGCGCATCGACATAGAAAAAGCAGGCGCCGACCACATGCACCTGCACTGGTATCAGACCGGCTATTCGGTCAAGGCCATGCAAAAGTACACCTACACCCTCTGGATGAAGGCCGACAAGCCGCGTGCGGTGGACTTTATGATGCTCCACATCGACGAACCGTGGACCATCTACCCGGCCGAGAGCACGCCCACTTCGCCCTACGTGCAGCAGGTGCGGCTCGCGCGGGACGCCGGGGTGCATATCTACAGTTTCAGCCTGGGCATGCCCTGGCCGGAGCCCGGGCGGGAACCGGACTTTGCGGAGGTGGACCGATGTATCGAGACCACGCTGCGGGAGGACCCTAAGGCGCTGCTGCTGCCGCGCTTCGACATGGCCCCGCCGGAAACGTGGCTGGCAGCGCACCCCGGCGACCGCATGCTCTTCGACGACGGCCAAACGCTGGGCATGTCCATGGCGTCCGAGGCATGGCGCGCGGAGATGCAGGTTCATCTGCACGCCTTTATCCGCCATTGCGAGGCCAGGTACGGCGACCACATCGTGGGCTATCACCCCTGCGGGCAGCATACGGGTGAATGGTTTTACGAACGTTCCTGGGAACCACGTCTTTCCGATTTCTCCCCCGCCATGAACGCGGGCTTCCGCGCATGGCTGCAAACACAGTATGGGTCCGTTGACGCGCTCCGCAAGGCATGGAACAATCCGGAGGCGGCCTTTGA
>CAZOMH010000153.1:0-8616 GCA_964580415.1 uncultured Nitrospirales bacterium | reverse complement strand
CATCCACGCCACCGATCTGGATCATGTTGATGACGTACTTGGCGCCGTCCAGCGCCTTGCGGCGGTCGAGCGTCGCCGTCACCTTCGCCGGCAGCTTGTTCGCCGCCACCACCTCCTTGACGAACGCCTTCATCTTGTCGAGCTTGGGCTTCGTGCGATTCATCAGGCAAATCTCAACATCCTGCAAGGCCGGCGTGGCCAGAATATCCATCATGAGTGTTTTGCAGAACACAATGCTTCCGGCGCCAATCATTGCGATCTTCGGCATGATTACCTTCTCCATTGGGTTGTTTGCCACCGCGTCCCGCGCGGTTTAGCCTTCATTGTAAAAACCGCATAGCCCGCCCTTGCCGGGCGCGACAATATCTGGAAGTCCGTTGCCGGTAAAATCGGCTGCGGCAAAACAGACAACCAAGCCTTTGGACTCGCGCACCGGACCGTAGGTTGTGGCCTGTCTGACAAAATGGCCACCGCCCCGTTTGAAACAACAGGAGCCGTAATTGTCAAAGATATCCGCAGCTTCATGCCACCCGTCCGCGGTGCTCACCTCGCGCAATTTCAGCGGCATACTTCGTTTCTCCGGAAGGTGCGTTTCGGAAAGATTGCCGTTCGGCTCAACAACCAAGCACAAACCCCGCGTACGCGGAGGAATTATTATCTTTGGTTGACCTCCGTGAAGCAAACAGCATGAATTTCCCCATGGGGAAGCGCCCCGTGGGCGCGCCCAATTCGGAAACGGCGGCCAGCCTGTTTATTCCTCCCCGTTTCCGGGCCATTGCGCGCCCCGCACGAAACAACACGGCTGGAAGCCGCATCCCCATTGCCCAGGCGGACAATGTATAAGAGGCCAAGCATTTCCCAATATACCTTATCGCCACGGAGACAGAACGAATACGCTGCTTCCTGCGAAAGGCGCGTCCGTCAACATGAACAACCAATCATTAATATGGGTATGTTCTTGACTCCACCGACTACTACCGCTTGGGGTTGACAAAACATGGCGAAGAAGACCGATTCTCCGCGTGACCGCCATGCCAGCTTTCCGGCCTTCAGTAACGGACTCAAAAGCGTTCAGCATGCCGATTCGTCGCTGGATCGCAGTTTGAACCCGTTTTTCAAGCGAACGCCCAACACTGACAATCCACATGCATTCCGGAAGAACCTATCCATTGTGGTCGGTGGAGTCAAGTACATACCCATAATCATTAATGTGGACCTGTCATTGCTGCGCGACCGGGCACATGGGTAAGCCCGTTTTTACCCCAACAGGGTTATGGAGCAAAGCCCGGGGTTGGCCGATGGCACGCCTTTGGCGTGGCAAGGCCTACCCCGGGGGACCGGTGACCCCCCGTTTTTCCTCCCGCCTGAAGCGGCGTGCCGCTTCAGGCGGGAGGCGGGGCAGAATGCGCGCCGACCCAGGGTAGGTGTCCGGCTGCACGCAGCCGACCGCCAACCCTGGGCTTTTTTTCCGTAACCCCGTTGCGGTAAAGAACAGACGGAACAACACCCAGAATCCGCACGTAAGAATTGTCTGTGATGGGATGGCGCATGCGGATACGTGCTTATTGGGTTTCCTTGCAACCAGCCAAAAATTAAGTGCGGATTGGGGAACACGCACGCACCTTGTGGGATGCACCTCCCGGAAGACATACTGCCGATGCCCGCCATAAGAGGTATATCAGTGTAGACCCGTCCTCTAAGAGGCTTCCAGCCTGTTGATTCTTCGCTGCTTCCGGACCCTTGCGCACTGCGCACTCACAATGGGGCACAAACAGGCATACCGGCCCGCGCCGACAAGACACACCCGAACAGGCGCGCCGTCGGACATAATCACAGCACTTTCGGCTACTTGATTTCGCGAATCAGGATGTTGCGGTAGTCAAGCCGGCTGCTGTGGTCCTGCAGGCCGATGAAACCGGAGGTCCGCTTGAGTCCGGGATGTTCATGACCCTTTTCATTCATCGTGTCCAGATGATCGTTCAGGTCACCGTCAACCACCTTGGTGCCGTTCAACGTAACCGTAACTTTTGTGCCCTGGCAGTGGATTTCCATCTTCTGCCACTCGCCGAAGTGCTTGGTCACGCGCGGCGTGGCGGGAATGGTCCAGTAGACACTTCCGCAGAACTGGTACGGTTTGAGGTCCTTGTACTGGTCATCGTAATCGTCAAGCACCTGAATCTCGGAGCCTTCAAATGCCGGATTGCCCTCGCGCGGCGCGTGAATGAAAACACCGCTGTTGCCGCCTTTGGGAACCTTGAATTCGAGGGAAAGATCGAAATCGCCGTATTCCCTGGCGGTCGACAGCCAGGAACCGCCTTCGCCCTCGGTGAACAGAATGCCGTTTTTCACCTGCCAACTGGACTTGCCGCCGACGGGTTCCCAACCGGCAAGGTCTTTGCCGTTCAGCAGCGCCGTCCAGCCGTTGGCCACGCCGAGCAGGCGGCCGATGGCGGGTTCAAGGGCTTCGGCTTCGAGCGCATAGCCCTTGGCATTGGGATGGAGCAGGTCGGGCATAATGTCCTTGGTCAGTTCGCCCTTTTCATTCAGGAAAGCGGCGCCGATATCCATGAACTCCACCATCGGATCGGAAGCCACGGCGGCGGCAAACTGCGCGGAGGCGTCCTTGATTTTCTGCTGGACATCCGCCGCGACATCGGTGCGCGGAAAAATCGCCAACAGCAGGATGCGCATCTCGGGAAGGCGCGTGCGCAGCTTCTTCACGATGGCCTCGACGCCTTCGGCGATTTCGGGGGCCGTGTTGGACCCGCAGTTGTTGGTGCCGATCATGATAACCGCAAGTTTCGGCTTGATGTTGTCAATGTTTCCGTTGTCGAGACGCCAAAGCACGTGCTGCGTCTGGTCTCCGCTGATGCCGAGATTTACCGCGTTGCGGTTGCCATAGTACTGCCCCCAAACGTCCCCGCCCGCGCCTTCCCAGCCGTGCGTGATCGAGTCGCCGATGAAGATCAGGTCCACATTGCCCTGCTTCACCCGGTCATTGAAGCTCTGGTGGCGCTTCGTCCACCATTCATCATTGCGGGGCACGGGAACGATGGCTGAATTTTCGGCCCAGGCGGTGGACACGATCATCCCGGTAAAGAACACCGCCAAAGCCAAGAGACCGGCACGACGCAGACTTACGCGACTAAACATGTCATTTCCCTTTCGTTGGTGACTTGGCAGCCAGTGTAATACTTTCACCGGCCATTTTCCAGCGGAACCGCCATGCAAAAAACACCACCGCGCTGCCGGGCCTGTCTTGCCCGTGCAGCGCGGTGCGTATTCCAGGAAAGCCGGATCGGATGTCAGGCTGTGGTCTGTGCGTCACCGTCGATGGGGTGCTTTTCCAGAACCCCCTCGAGCACCTCAAGCAACACCTCAACATCCACGCCGTAGGCCATGCAAACCTGCTCTATAGTTTCAAACTGACTGATGCCGCAATGGGCGCATCCGCCCAAATGGAACGCGGCAAACACCTCCGGCACCCGCGGATGAACAGCCATCGCTTCAGCCACGGCCATTTCCGGGAAGAAATGCTTCTCTTTGGTGTCAGACATAATCTCAATTCCTTACCTGGGTTAAGGGCCTCGCATCACCGTATTGTCACGAAACGTGCGAAAACGATAGACTATTCCTCAAAGGCGCGTCTCGGAACGGCGTAATTGTACCCATTCCGGAGCGTCGGACCAAACTTGCCGCCGGAAAGCGACTCATGAACCCCATTCGATTGACCTCCGTGGACAACTTCGGTGAGAAGAACCTCCGCTCATTCCACATTCTCGGCAGGCATGTCGGTGTGTTTCGCGAAGCAGACGGTTCCTTCAGGGCGATGGAAATAGGCTGCCGGCACCAGAATGCCGACCTGAGCAAGGGTGACATTAAAGACGACGTCGTCACCTGCACTTGGCATGGCTGGCAGTATAACCTCAGGACGGGGGAGTGCCTGCGGGGCAGCATGTCACGTTTGCGCCCCTACACATGTACGGTGGAAAACGGGTACATCTGGATATCGGCCCAACCCGTGGAAACACCGCACCCCGCCTCCCCAAACGACTTTCCCGAAAACTTTTAGAACGATATCACTGTCCGTGGGTGCGGCCAAGTAGAAACGATAACGCGACAGGCCCCGCCATTCGTATCCAACTCACCAAAGCACCATGCCTATAATAAGGAAGACCTCCACGGCCAAATGTGCCAAGAAGGGGATGACTATATTTTTACGCCGAATCGCGTACTGGGTCATAATTATTGAGAAGACCACCATGGCCACGGTTTCAGGCCATGGCTTGAGCAGGTGGTAGACCCCTTCCGCCAAAGGAACCAGTAGCCACCCAAAACGGGGAAAATCGACAGAGACCCGTCGCAGCAAAAAATAACGGTGCATGAATTCCCAGCCGGGAAGCCATGAAAACACCCACAAGAGTTGCATTATTAGAAACTGCATGCGCATGGACAACGCGACCTGCCCAAGCCCCCGATATTGGTGCGCCAAAACCGGTATGAATCTGACGCCAACTATTGAAAAGACTGCAAAACAACACATTCCGACAAGAAACAGCCAATCAACAGGCTTGATACGGCGTCTTGTGAAATAATCCCAATCCAATCGCCAGAAACATATCGCCAGCGGAATGGCAAGCCAGAAGACGATCTTGAAAAGGTCTACATGGGTGAGGAAAGACAGACTGAGCCAGCCCACAAGCGCGTGGGGCATCTTTAAGGATTCCAGCAGCACCTGAAGGTCTGCGGGACGCCACTGAAATACCGCCCAATTCACTGTTCGGGTATCGCCAACGGTGACGAGGGCATCCCAAGCCAGGACCAGCGCAACATACCCGACCACCAGCACGCTTGCGTAGGGTATCTTTGGTATGTGTTGTTTTGTGTCTGCAACCGTATCCGTGGCCGCAGCTTTGGCGCTGGCTGCAACCGTCTGCGGTCGCGGAGGTTTGGGAGCAGGAGCAACCGGGACACTCTTCGGTTTCGGGGGAGCCGCCTTTGGCGTTTTACTGACGGCAGCCCTTTTCTTGGGAGAGGGTGGCGCAACGGAAACATCTTCAAAAAGGTCCGCCTGCTCGGGCGGAGCCGCCTTTGGCTTGCGCTTGGCGGCAGCGGCCTTTTTGGGCTTTTCCGGCAATGACGGGTCACTGTTTTTCTTGGGCATTTTTCGTTACCGTATCCGCTTTTCTGCGGGGATAAGGACAAAGGTCGGCCACGCAGCATGCCGCGCATTTGGGACTGCGCGCAGTACAGACCGCCCGTCCGTGGAATACCATAAAATGGGAAAACAACGTCCAATGCGCCGGCAACCAGAGCCGGCGCAAGTCTTTCTCTATACGGGCGGGATCGGTGTGATTGGTAAACCCCAATCGGCCTGTCACCCGCCGGCAATGGGTGTCCACAATAACGCCCTGCTGGCCAAAACACTCGCCCAGCACCGCATTGGCGATTTTACGCCCGACCCCGGGCAGCGCCAATAATTCTTCCATGGTGCCGGGCACATCGCCGCCATATTGTTCCACAAGCAGGCGGCTCGATTCCCGAATGGACTTCGCTTTCTGCCGAAAGAAACCGCAGGTTCGTACGGATTCCTCCAGCTCATCCTGATTCGCCCCGGCGAAATCCCGGGGATTCGTGTACTTGCGAAACAAATCCCTGCACACGATATTTACCCGCGCATCCGTACACTGGGCGGCCAGAATAGTCATGACAAGCAATTGGAAGGGACTCTGGTAGTCCAGTGTGCAGCGCACATCGGGATATGCCGCGGTCAGCCGCCCATAGACCTGTGCGGCACGCTCCCGCTCTTTGGCGCTTATCGCTTTCAGGCACTGCAAAAATGCTCCCAAAGGCTGGCAATTCAGCACATCCTCGCGCCGCAACCATCCCTTTCTGGCCACACCCACACCGTACGCAATGTTGTTCAACCCGCGAATACGGTGTGCATCCGGTCCAATAACGAACTTGGCCCCCCTGTCCCTTGCCTGGCGCATGAACCGCCAGTCCAGATCGAGGCGTCCCGGATTCACATTGATTTCAAGGGCGACACCGTTGACGACGGCGGCGTCTATGACCTTGTCCATGTTCAGGGCATATCCGGGGCGGCCAAGCAGCATTCGGCCCGTGGGATGGCCCAGAATTGCGGTGTTCCTGTTCTCAATGGCTTTCACCACGCGCCGGGTGGCCTCGTCCTCGTTCATTTCGAGCGCGCTGTGGACGGACGCGATGACGACGTCGAAACGGCCGAGCAGTTCATCGTCATAGTCGAGGGAGCCGTCGGGGGCGATGTCCGCCTCGATTCCCTTGACAATACGGAATCCGTCATATTGTCCGTTCAATGCGTCAATTTCCGCATGCTGCCGCAACACGCGCTCCGGCGTCATGCCGTTGGCGAGCATGGAAGAACAACTGTGATCCGTGATGACAATATAGTCGTATCCCAAACCCGCGGCGGCGTCGGCAAGGTCTTCCAGCGTAGTCTTGCCGTCGCTCCACGTCGAATGGCAATGCACCACGCCGCGGATATCGGCGGCTTCGATCAGCCGGGGAAAGAACGCCGCGTCAAATTCGCCGCGGTTCTCCCGAAGTTCAGGGGGCACGCAGGGCATGCCCAGCGCCGCATAAAGCGCCGATTCATCGGCGCATTCCACACGTTCGCCGTTTTCCCGAAATAGCCCCTCCTCGCACAATGCCATGCCCCGGGCCCGCGCCCGCTGCCTCAAGACAACGTTGTGGGCGCGTGAACCGGTGCAATGGGCGAGCACAAAGGGGAAATCGGCCGGACTGCAAACACGCAGATGCACGGGAATGCCGTTTTCCAGCAGAACCGAAGCGCCGCCCGGACCGCGCTCGGTCAGCACAGCCACATGGGACAACGCCACAAAGCAATCCATAATCGCCTCCGGCCGGTCCCCTGCGGCCGCGATATTCACATCCCGGACCACTTCCCGGCATCTCCGAAGGCTTCCGGCAATCTCCACCTGCGATGCAACCTGCCCTTCGACAATCCACTGCCGCACCAGTTGGGCGGCCACCATGGCATCGTTGACCCGGAACAGACGGCGCTCGCCCTCGACAAGCCCCACCCCGCGAAGCACCACTTCCTGCAGGGCCGGACCGAAGTCCTTCAACGCCGCAAGTTCGCCCGTTTCACAGGCAGTCCTCAACCGTTCCAGAGAACCGATACGGTGCTCTTCATGGAGCACCCGGACCCGCCCCGGACCCAGTCCGGGAACCCGCAGCAACTCCAGCAATTCCTCCGGAAAACGCAGCCGCAAGTTTTCCAGGTATTCAAGCCGGCCCGTGGCGACGTATTCGCCTATCTTCTGTTCCAGCACATCGCCAATCCCTTCAAGACCGCGCAGACGGGCCGTGGCCACGAGCGTTTCCACCGGCTCGGCAACCCCCTCAAGGACACGCGCCCCCTTGACGTAAGAACGAACCTCGAACGAATCCCCGCCGTCCAATTCGAGCAGCCGGGCAATCTCGTCCAGCATTTCCACTACCTGGGTGTTGGTCATAGGAACCCACCGCTTCCAACGTGTTCGGGGGACTGCCGCCCCCGGGAATGGAATGATTGTATCTCATTCGGGGACGCGGGGTCACCCGGTTTGTGTGGTTCCCCCGACCACTCCGTACAATACGACAGAGTGCGCGGCGGACAAGAAAGGGCCGTTTACAATCCGGGGAGCTTCGGCTATGATGGGGTGAGGGATGACGGTGGGTTTGTTTACAACTGTGAGGTGTCGGCAATGGCGGAAGCTGCATCAGCCCTGGTTCCCGTTTCGCTCGACGGACACATCCTGACACTGCGGATGAACCGCCCTGAAAAGCGCAACGCCCTCAATGCGGAGATGTACGCGGCGCTTGCGGCGGGGCTGCAACGGGCCAACGAGGACCCGCAGGTCCGTGTTGCCGTGATCACGGGCGGCCCCGGCTGCTTCACGGCGGGCAACGATATCCTGGATTTCGTGGGCAATCCGCCCCATGATGAAAGCCACCCGGTCATGCAGTTTCTCAACAGGCTGGCCGATTCCGAAAAGCCGCTCATTGCGGCGGTAAACGGGGTGGCCGTGGGGGTGGGCACCACGCTGCTGCTGCACTGTGACCTCGCCTACGCGGCAGAAAACGCCCGGTTTCATCTGCCTTTTGTCAATCTGGGACTGTGCCCGGAGGCAGGGTCCAGTTTTCTGCTGCCGCTGCGGACGGGCAGCCACCGGGCGGCGGAAGCGATCCTGCTGGGACAGCCGTTTGACGCGGCCACGGCCCTTTCCTGGGGACTTGTGAACCGCCTGACGGCACCCGGTGAGGCAGAGACCGCCGCCATGGATGCAGCCCGCCGGATGGCCGAACAGCCGCCCGCGGCAATACGCGCCGCGCGTCAACTGCTTCGCGCGCCGCTGCGTTCCCCCCTGCGCGACGCGCTGCGCCGCGAGGCGGAGGCGTTCGCGGCACGCCTGTCCTCGCCGGAGGCGGCCGAGGCGTTCCAGGCGTTCATGGAACGCCGGAAACCGGACTTTTCCCCGTTCAGTTGACCGTCAATCCCGGTGATGCCCCATGACCGGCCCCGACCAACGTTGAGGTAATGCCATGAGTTTTATGGAAGACTTTGCCAAT
>CAZOMH010000152.1:0-8620 GCA_964580415.1 uncultured Nitrospirales bacterium | reverse complement strand
GGGCTCAAGGACAAGGTGTTTGCCCCGCTGGCATACGAGCCCATGGAACCGGGCTGGCCCAAGCTGCTGGAAGCCATCACCCAGTGGAAAGCGGCTGCGCCCAACATCCCCGTCTCGGTCAGCACCATCGGCATTCGTCCCTTCCTGCCCGACGCATCCGACCTGTGGTGCATTCATTCGCAGGTGCTCGACACGCCCAACGGCATGGACATTCTCAAGCGCATCGGCGGCGGACGCGAAGTGTGGTGGTACATGAGCAACACGCCTCCCCGGCCCTACGGCAACTTCTTTGTCGACTTCGCCGGCATCGAGCACCGCATCCTGTTCTGGCAGGCATGGGCGCTCGGCATCCGGGGCATGCAGTACTGGAACATCGACTACATCCCGGCGTGGCAGAATCCCGAGAAGGACCTGCTTGACGCCACACCGGTCAACGGGGACGGCGCACTGGTCTATCCCGGTCCGGACGGCCCGATAAACTCCATCCGCTGGGAGATTATCCGCGACGGCATCGAGGACTACGACTACCTGTCCCTGTTCATGGACCGCCGTGCCAAACTGCTCGAACAGGGCGGCCAGGAGGCGGTACTGGCCCGCGCGGCCGAGGTGTTCAACCTCGAGAAGATCGTGCCCAGCCTCGTCACCTTCACCCGCGACAGCCAGTTGCTCATCCAGAAACGCGCTGACATCGCCGGCATGATTGAGGAAATGGACCGCGCAATCAAGGCCGGACCGAAAAAGGGCGCGGCCCCCGCCGCCGCACCGGCTTCCGCACTGCCGAAACCCGAACCCCTTCCCAAGCCCGCCGCGGAGACACCACCGGCGGCGCCAAAAGCGGCTCCGCCCGCGACCGCACCGCTGCCCCAGGTCCCGCAAAGCGGAGGTCACAGCAAGAATTTCGGGACAGGAAAAAAGTAGCCCTGGCGAGTGTGAGAACACCGGGCAGCCTTCCGTCTGTCTGCTGCTATGATCGTGGCCGACGCGAAAGGGGCCCCGCCCTCCGGCCGCGGCGGGTGCGCCGGTGGAAAAAGGCGGGGGTCGAATCCCTAAGAAAAGCAGAGCCCCAAGCGTTATACTCGGTGAGATTCGCACCGCGGACTGCAGTTTCAAAGAAATGGGAAGGTGCGGGGAAACGCAATAGAATCGGTTCAATCATGAGGGACTCACCCATGACGAAGCTGAAATCGGCCGTACTCCCGCTACTCCTGGCAACCCTGTTGCTGTCCGGCACATCCGCCTTCGCCCTGATTACGACCGGTGGCAAGGAGGTCATGGACCATGCAGACTGGCCCGAAGGTGCCGACGAACTGGCGAACCTGAAATCCCGATTTCGCTGGACCGAGGGGCCGCCCTTCGGAGGCGGCGAATACCGATTCGAGTACGGGGGAGGCACCGCCGCGTTTCAAAAGGCACTGGAGGCGTTGGCCGCCATCCACACGCCAAAACGGGAACTGGTAATCTGTGACGGTCCCGGGGAAATGTGTGCCGTCAACAACGACGAACAGCGTCCGGTGGACTGGACCTTCACCATCTGGTCTCCGACCGCCTATTACCGGCTCTATTGCCGGCCGGACACAGGCCCCATAATGGATGAAGACCCCAACTACGGCGAACCGCTGCCGCCGCCGCGTGTTCATGTCTACCTGTGGAAGGACGGTCGCGTGAATTGGAAGAACATCAAAGTTCCGGCGGGCATTGATGTGGTGGACCGGCGCGCCGAAAGCGCCAGGGAGAAACCCGAAGGCGGCGGGTTGATCATCGGGACTGTCTACGACATGGCCACCGGCAGGCCCGTTTCGGGTGCGCTGATTTCACTGGAGCAATGGCGCGGCGATTCCAAGCCGGAGGCCAACGCATCGACCGCAGACGGGGACGGACATTTCCGGATTGAGCGCATCCAGAAAGGGTCCTTCTTTATCCACACCGGCGCGGAGGGCTATGCGACCCGGCTGGCCGGGACCTATTACAATGACGGGCTGACTTTCCAGGAGGAAACCGTTTATCTTGCGCCCGCGAGAACCCTCGAAGGCAAGGCGGTTGATCCCGACGGAAAACCGGTTGCAGGCGTGAAAATTCAGGTGGGCGCACTGCGTGGCATGGACGGCAAAGGCTATCCCAGGCCAAGAAAAGACGGGCGCGCCAATTGCACGAGCGACGAGAACGGACGCTTTCAGATTCCCGGTCTGCCTCAAGGCTACGCACAGCTCTCTACCTTTGGCGAATGGCGGTGTGAAGAACAGCACCGCCTCTTTTCCACAT
The DNA here is from genome assembly GCA_964580415.1 of uncultured Nitrospirales bacterium. Lineage (GTDB taxonomy): Bacteria > Hydrogenedentota > Hydrogenedentia > Hydrogenedentales > CAITNO01 > CAITNO01. Next base: position 6,361 of record CAZOMH010000152.1, on the reverse strand, counting down.
CGGACCCTTTTGCCGCTTCCCGAAGTAATGATATCCGCTTGACTGTGCAACGAACCGGTGAAATCCACGGGCGCGTCGCCGCTCCGGAAGGCGCTTCACTGCCGCCCAACACCGAAGTGCGCGTTGTCCGGTTGGACAATCCTACTATCCAAAACTTCGCCGACGGATATTCTGTCGGACCTGACGGCAAATTCTCGGTGCCCTCCATGCTGCCCGGCGAGTACCTCGTGGACCTTTTGGATGCCGCCAAGCGGGACATCATCTGGCACAGTGACCGGCCGAAGCTGGACGATCTCGTAAACGCCATCGAGCAGGCGCCCGGCACCGGGCGCGTCTCGCTAAAGCCGGGCGGCTCCGCGGAAGTTGCATTGGCATACAAGCCGTGAAGTTCAGACACCCCGCCCCCTGCTCCAAGCCTCCTTGACCATTCTGTCCAATGTGGGTACAATGTGGTTACTGGAGACAACGGCATGAACACACACACAACACGCCTTATCCGTGTGGGCAACTCGCGGGGCGTGCGCATTCCAAAACTTATGATAGACCAGGCGGGTCTTGGGGATGAGGTCGAGATATCGGTGCGTCAGGAGGGCCTTATGATCGGCCCTGTCCATGGACGCCGCGCGGGGTGGGAGGAGCGGTTCAAGGTCATGGCCGCGCAGGGGGATGACCGGTTGATGGACACGCCGCGGCCCACGGAATGGGATGACGCCGAATGGACCTGGTAGTGCGTCGCTTTGACGTCTGCCTGGTTTGCCTGGACCCCACCGTGGGGAGCGAGATCAGGAAGACCCGCCCGTGTCTTGTGCTGTCTCCCGACGAGATGAACAGGCACATTGCCACGGTTATCGTGGCCCCCATGACCACCGCCGGGCCAGGTTATCCCACGCGCGTCCCCTGCCGGTTTCAGGGTAAAACAGGGCAGGTGGTGCTCGACCAGATTCGAACGGTGGACAAGGTGCGTCTGGTAAAGCGTTTGGGCAAGATCAGCCCGGCCACACAAAAGGCGGTGCTGGCGAAACTTGCGGAGTTGTTTGGCGAGTAAGCAGAAGCCCCAATGCCGGAACAAATACAGCAGGTCGGGACATCAGTTAACCATGCCCTTCTGGAAAGCTGCCAGCGACAATCCCAACCGAGCGAACGGCGCCCCTGGCGAGATGTTCACAGCGCGGTGCAGGTGCTTTGTACGGCGGGGGATGTTGCGGCTCTTGGCATGTGTTGTCCTGCCCGTGGTCCTGCTGGCTTCAGCGGAAGGCATTTTGCGTGCGGCCCACTGCGGACGGTCGATGCGTCCGTTTATTGAAAAACGGTGCGACGGGCAAACGGTCCTGCTCCGCAACAAGGCGTTCCTGCAGCAGTTCTTTACCCGGCCGATTACGCAGGCAGAATGGGAAAAGCCCGAGTTCACGATTGTCCCGGAAAAACCGGTGAATACCGTCCGGATTCTTGTGTTCGGCAGTTCTGCGGCGCTGGGTTGGCCGGGATACGACTTTGCCTTTTCGCGCTGCTGGAGGTGATGCTGGCAGCCAACTATCCGCAGGTGCATTTCGAGGTGTGCAACGCGGCGTACTGGGGGGTGAACTCGCATGTCATGCGGGTCATGGCACAGACCTGCACCAAGCTGCAGCCCGATATGTTTCTCGTCTGCATGGGCAACAACGAGGTTCATGGCCCCTTTGGACTGAAGACCGGTTTTCGCAATACCTCAGGGCCGCCGAACCTTAAGGCCATACACGCGAACATCTGGCTGGGTGACCTGCGCCTGGCGCAACTGATTCGCGGAGTTCCGTGGGAATCACCGCCAACTGTTCCCACCAGTGGCAATCCCGCGCCCGCGCGTCCGGATGATCCCCGGCTCAAGACCATATACGCAAACTTTGAGCGCAACCTGGAGGACATTTGCGATGCCGGCAGCGGCGCGGGCGCACGGGTTGTGCTCTCCACCGTCGGCGCGAATCTCCGCCATTGGCCACCCTCGGACGCGATGCACTTGCGCACACTATCCGCGGACGAATCGGCCAACTGGGACGGGGCCTTCACGAAAGGGGTGCCCCTGCAGGAAGCGGGTTCATGGAGTGAGGCCGTACAGGCATACGGGCAGGCGGAGTCTGTTGACGACACCCATGCCGAATTGGCGTACCACCTTGGACAGTGCCTGTGGGCACTGGGTGAGTACGAGAAGGCCCGTATCCATTTCACGCGCGCCCTGGACTTCGACTCCTTCGACTGGGTTCGCGCAAAGACGCCGATAAATGAAACCATCACGCGGGTGGCCGCGCAAAGGGGAAGAGGAAATGCTCGGTCAGACAAAACCCACTCCCACCCCTCAGAACTGAAACCGTCCTGTTGGTATCCTGTACGCCCCTTTCCCATCCCTTGCCGTTTCAGTAACTGTCAGCCAAGTCAGCTTTGCGTTTGCGATGACCTTGGCAGCCGGGGTTATCCGACAAAGACGCACAAGAATAACGAAGATTCGTCTTGGCTCTGTTTCACTGTCGTGGACGTGCGGATGCAGATGCGGGCAAGAGTTTGCCCGCATCTGGGCTGTGTATCCACCTCCCTCAAGCAATGCAAGGACCCGCTCGACAACATCGTAAGGGCTGTTGCGGGACGTGGATACCACAGCCCCGCGCTTCACAATCATGACCACCTAGCCAGTCACACAAAAAGACGAGAGCGACTACGGCGGTGATTTATGCGTCTTGTCATAGCGTGATAAACATACAGGAAAGCAAAGCCGCTTCCCGGAAGGCGGGCCGGTACTATGGTGTTTTGGAAGATGCGGGAACCGTCCCGGTTACCAGTGCCAGGTTGTCCCGGGCTGCCGCAAAAGCGGGGTCGAGCTTTAATGCGCGCCTGTAATGGTCCGCCGCCTCGTCGGCGCGGCCCGACATGGCGCAAATATTCCCCAGCAGAAATACCGCCTGAACGTTCTTCGGGGCCTGATCCGCCGCGATGCGGGCATCCTTTTCCGCATCCTCGATGCGGCCCGTTTGGACGAGCAGACCGGCGCGGTTGATTCGCGCGGTCACGAAAGCAGGGGCCGTCTCCAGCGCGCGGTCATACCAGGAACGGGCACGGTCCGCATCGCCCTTCCTGTCATACCGCCAGCCAAGGCCGTTCATCAGGTCGGCGTTCTTGGGGTCCAGGGCAAGGCCCTCTTCGTAAACGGCAACCCCCTCGTCAAAACGACCCCTGTCCATGAGCAGATTGCCCAGATTGGCCCGCGCAAGGGCGTAGTCGGGCGCCTTTTCGAGCGCGTTCCGGTAGGACTTCTCCGCCCCGGCCGTGTCGCCCTGCTGCGTAAGCAACAGCCCAAGGTTGTTCCACGCCCGCACGTCCTTCGGGTTCAGCGCCACGACGCCGCGGTACACGGTCAAAGCCTCGTCTGCGCGGCCCGCGTCCGCGAGATGCCGGGCGAGGTTGTACTGAATCTCCGGGGACCCGGGCGCATCCTTCGCGGCCTGTTCGTATTCCCGGACCGCCGCGGCAAGGTCCCCCTGCCTGGCAAGGAGCTCGCCCAGATTGGTGCGGGCCAGGGCGAAATCGGCGCGGGCCTCCAGCGCGCGCCGGTAGAGGTCGGCGGCTTGGACCGCATCCCCGGCCTGTTCCAGCAGATACCCGAGATCGTTCAGCGCCCGCGCGTCCTTGGGATTCAAACGCAGGGCCTCGTCGAAGGCAGCCTTGGCTTCGGCCGTCTTTCCCGCCGCGGCATGGGCCGCGCCAATGTGGAACCACAGGTCTTCGCGGTAGGGAACGGGCTGCTCTTCGGGAGTCGGGCTGATGGCCGCTTTCAGCAGCCGCGCGGCCAGTTCAGGCCGCCCTTTGCCGGCAAAAGCGTGGCCCAGGCGAAAGGGCATGTAATAGGAATAGTCGAGACCGAGCATGATCCCGGCCTCCGCCGCCGCCTTGTCCACTTCCCCGGCAGTGAGCCACGAGTCGGCGCGGTCATAGCGCCAGCGCGCCGTGTCGGGCCGGTAGGGCACCCAGTCCACTGCGGCGAGACCCGCCAGCACCGCGACCAGAAGTGCGCCGCCCACGGCGGGCAGCCAGCGGCGTGCGGCGGTCCACGCGCCAATGCGGAACAGGCCATAACCGCCAAACAGCAGCATCAGCGGCACGATGGGATGGCGCGCGCGCGCGTTGACGAAGAAGGGGATAAACGACGCATAGTAGACCAGGATAAACAGCAGGATGAGTGTGGTGACCTGTCCGGGCCCCGGCGCCGGGTCGCCGGGACTTCGGCCGTCCATCAACCGTCCGCGCCGGGCATCGCGGGCCATAATCAGCATTCCCGCGCAGAAGAGGCCCATGAACAGCGGAAAGCCGGGCATATACCGGAGCGGCGGATAGTGGTCCTTCTCCGACTGTACCACCTTGTTCTCCGTAATCTCCCAGGGCGACCAGAACAAAACCGCTTTCTTGAACGCCAGCTTCAGCGTGCGCGCCTTGTGGGCCATCGCATAGTCGCGGCCCTTTTGGAAGAATATCTTCGAGGCTTCCGAATTGGTGAGCTTCTCATTGCCCACCTCCCTGCCCAGTCCATGCACGATATTGCTGTATTCCCACACCGAAAAGCGGCCCGTGCCCTCCAGCTTCTGCAAATAGGGCGTCCACGACGTGCAACCATCCGAATCCTCGCCGTTGCCGATGAGGAAGTTCTCGCCGAAATAGGTGGACACCGGCACAAATTCGCCCGACACGACATAATTGCGGACCGTGACCGGCGCAATGATCAAGAACGCGGCAAAGAGGCCGATCCACCCGCCCGCCACGCGCCTTGCCAGAACCCGAACCCCCCGGCGCACATCCTGGTCCCCCGTCGAGAGGGGCTGCGTCCCGCCGTAGCCTTTCGGCGAAGGCGGATGGCCCGGAGAGCCGGGGGTGTCGTCTTGGTCCCCCCTGGGGAGGGTGCCCGAAGGGCCAGGGAGACCGTCTTGGTCCCCCCTCCGGGGGGGGGGCCCCGGAGGGCCGGGGGGTGTCATCCCCTCCCACCCCGCCTGCCCCGCCGCATTAGGCATCCCCTCGTACCGCAGGCGTCCCGCCTGCCATGCCGCATGCAGCATCCATGCAGCCATGAACGGACCGAATAGCAGGATGTTGGGCCGCATGATCGCGTACACGCCGGTGAGCAGTCCGGCCAGCAGCGCCCAGTGGAATTTGTACGACGTGGCCCACAACCGCAGCGACCACAGCAGGCACGGAATAAGAACCACAAACATGGCGGGGTCGTTGACCTCGCCCTCATAATACAAAAAGCCCCAGTAGCCCGCCATCAGCGCCGCCGTGGCCATGCCCACCCACCGGCCATATACCGCCCGTCCGAACAGCCACATCAGTACAATGCTCAGGAGGCCCAGCAGCATGTTAAACACCCGCGGCGCGAGATAGCTGCCCCGGGTAATGAAATATATGCCTGCCAGCAGATAGGGGTATCCCGGCGGACGGTAATAGGGCGTGGTGGTGATTTCGGGGTCGTTGCGCCCCTCCGGCACGGTCCAGTCGCCGCTGACCATCGCCCGCGCCTGGTAGTCCTGCACGTCCAGGTCCTGCCGCAGCGCGCGGAAATCCGGCGCCTGCGCCACCTCTGCCAGGTACCACGCGCGCAACGCCGCCGCAACCACCAGCACCACGCCCAGCCAGAACCACTCGCTGCGCCAAAACGGCCGCCGTGCGGCTGCGGGCGCGCAGTGCGGTTGCGGGGGCATGCTGGAAGCGGGGGCTTCCGGCGTTGTGGGACAGCCGCCCTCGGCTGTCGGCACGGAATCCGTGTTGTGGATCAGCCGCCCTCGGCTGTCGTTGCTGAAACGGTCGTCGGTCAAGCGTTGTGCCTCGGCGTTGAGTCGCAGAACATTCCATCCGCAGTACAACAGGATAATGGCGCGTGCCGGTGTACCGCAACATGGCGAGTCGGCGTCAGGAAACCGGACAGGGGAAAGTGTCCCTATCACGTCCCCCAGGAAATACGGAAGCGGCCGGTTTCTATTGTAGTGAGTTGCAGATGGTGGAGAGCCGTTCCAGAAAGCCATTCGGGACTGGCATCTATTTCCGCTTATGACCGTGTGGCAATAGCACAAGACCGTACCGGAAATGGGTGCCTGTACCCGATGCGCGGCACCCCGGACCTTCGCGAGCCCAGAAAGTTGGTTCAGGCATGCTAACAGCCGCCCTCGGCTGTCGGCCTGTGATCAGCGCTCCGGAACGACAGGCGGGGACGCTTCTCCTATTTTCATATAGACAAACGTTCACGACCATGCTACGCATGCTTCCATGCCGCGAGCGTTGCGAATAGTAGTGCCGGGGATGCCCTATCACATCACCCAGCGGGGCAACCGCCGGGAGAATGTGTTCTTTTCGGACG
>CAZOMH010000151.1:0-8676 GCA_964580415.1 uncultured Nitrospirales bacterium | reverse complement strand
CGATGTGGGTGGGCCAACCCATTTCGGTAATCCACACGGGCCGGTTGCCGGCCAGCGCGGCCGCCCCCCGCAGTTCACGGACAAACCCGGCATCAATCAACCTGCCGCGGTAGGGGTGAATGGTCAACACATCGAACGGCGCGCCGGCATCCACAACCTGCCTGATAAAATCCTTGTCGATGCCCGAAGTGGACACGGCCAGCACGGTCGCCTCCGGGTCTTCCTCCTTGATCGCGTTGCAGCAGCGCCGGACCAGCACGGGGTACAGTTCTTTGGGACCGTCCCAGAAGAAGATGTTCGGCTCGTTGTAGATTTCCCAATGATTCACGCGCCCCCTGAACTGCCGCACCGTGGCGCGCGCCCATGCGCAGAAATCGTCGATACCCTTTTCCGTGTAGGGCTGCGTGAACCTGCCCCAGTAGGACAGCAACCCGTACACGCTGATGCCGTGGCGGTTCGCTGTGTCCACTACGGTGTCATAGAAGGAGAAATCATACCGGCCCGGCCCGGTTTCGATGCCCGCCCAACTGAACTCCTCGCGGGTCCACTTCACCCCCGCCGCCTGCGCCAGCGCGGCGGCCCGGTCCATCTCCGCACGACCGTCGTCGTTGTGACCGTAACGGTACAGGTAAACGCCCATGCCCCAGGGTGATTCGGGCCGCAATGCGGCGTCGCCCGCGTCACCCATGCCCCGCGTGAACCCTGAACGCGCCGTGACGGGCGTGGCATCCCCGGCCTCGAAGGAAAATTCCACATCGGCGAAATTGCGGTCTCCCGGCACCGTGATCTGCCATGAAATATCCGCAGGAGTGCCGTTGGCGGGAAGAGTCCAGTCCGACGACTTTTCGTCGAGCACGCGGCCTTCCCAGTCGCGGAAAGTCATCCTGACGGTGCCGCATGCGTCGGTGCCCGGCATGTTCCAACCGCGGCACACCGCCGTCAGCGGCACCGGGGCGCCCCCGGCACCGGTCGTTCTGTCGAATTTGAGCGACGAAAACAGTGCCACCGCAGCGGCACGCGGCACCGTGGTCACACATTCGAGCGCGTCGAACTCGACTTCGGCGGGCGTGTCCGGTTTTCCCGATTCGAGCGTGATTCCACCCACGCGAAGGGGATAGGACACCCCCTTCTCTTCGGCTCCGGAGTGGACCCAGCCGTCGGGCGGCATGGTTGCCGAGAAAGTCTGCTGTCCGCCCTCCAGCGTGCCCAGCACACGGTCAAAATTCTGGAAATGCGATCCCAGCGTGATTTTGACAACCGCGCCGGGTGTTCCCCTTTTCACGCGCAGTTCGAGTGTCTTGGGGCGTCCAAACAGGGAGACTGAGCCGGAAAGGCCGGCGGAGGGCGGCACACCCGCCGCGGGCGTCGTGAGCACGCCGTTTTTCAGTGCGCCCGCCGGATGCGCCCAAAACGGCGCCTCACTTTGGAAATTGACGGCCACGTAGCGCCCCTCAAAGAGTACCGAGTCGGCCGTCTTCCCCGAAGCATCGGCAACACCCGCCAGCGCGTCGATCAGCATGGCCCCCTTGGGAGAATCCAGTCCCTGGCTCTCGATCAGAAACCCGAGCGTCCGCACCGGCGGATGAAACACACCGTCATTTGCCCCGCCCCAATACACCATCCAGTTGTCGAGCATAACCGTAATGTTCTGCCAGCCCGCCTCCGGGGTGTCCACCTGTTTTTGGAAATCCTGCCCCGTGGCGTCGGTGACACGCAGCGTAAAAGTCCCCTCGGCAGGCTTGTTGATTCGGAAATTCACCGCCTTCAGCGGTTCGGGTGTGTTCAAATCGAGATAAAGACCGACGTAGCTTCCGCCGTTGGAAAAATCGAAAACGGCTTTCTGCCCGCCCGGCGAAAGTGCCTCCATGGCGCCCGCGGCACCGGGAAACTCCGCGCCGTTGCTGAAACGCCATGTCCCCGGCAGGGATTGCCCCCCGTCGGCGAGGGCGGGAAGACCGGCACAGTATGCGGCCAAACCCGCGCAGAACACCATGAGCGGCAGTGCTGTTCGCATGAAAACAACTCCCGATTCGTAACACCACTGAAAACGGGGGCGGGACAGCGTTGTGTCAGGAACGGCCGCTCAGTCTTTCTGCAGGATAATCAGAAAATCATTATAACTCGGACCGTTGTTGACCGTGACGGAAACCACGCGCCAACCCTTGGAAAGCAGGTCTTCCAGTTCGTTCTTGCCCGAACCGTTGGATTGGATAATCAACGCTCTTTGCATCACTCCTCCTTCGTCGCCTTTGTCCGGGCATGTCCGGAATCAGGAATTGCCCTCGTCCAGATACCCGTAGAAGAACTTAAGATACTTGACCGTGTCCTCGGAGTTCAATTGGCCGGGTGCGCTCGGCGCGCCCAGGAACGTGTAGGTAAGCAGCGAACCCAGTGCGGGGAAGAAAATCCGCGACAGCATGCCGGCGGGCCCCATGCCAATCACCACCACGGACCGGTGTGCATGGCGCAGGGTAAATGCGGCCAGCCGGCGCAGGTCCGCAGGGCTGTTGCAGCGCGCGGCCACTTTGACAATATCCGCCCCGGCGCGGCCACCCGCCTCGACCACGGCGTCCAGAACCGGGTCCGGCGGCGTTGCTGTGAAATTGTGGTGCGAACCGACAACAGCCAGTCCCGCCGTATGCGCACCGGCAATCACGTCGTCCAGGATGTCCGTGGAGGCAAGTTCAATATCGACCGCGCCCACATGGGGCAGGATGGCGCGGAACAGCGCCAGCCGTTCCTGTCCGGAACCCTTCCAGCCGCCGCCCTCGGCGGCACTGCGAATGGTTCCCAGCAGCGGCAACGCCGACAAACGGCGCGTTTCCGCCGCAACGTGGTCTGTGTCGCAATGGGAAAACGTGTCAATGCGCAGTTCCAGAATGTCCACACCCGATGCCAGCAGCAGTTCGGCGTCCCTGAAAGGCACGCCATCGCTCACGGCGGCGACCACCCGGGGTCGTTCACCCAGTATGCAGGACCCTATCTTCAGCATGACGAATCTCCCGCGGATACTCCTGCATTATCCCCATCGGCGCCGCCTTTCTCACTGTGGCGCGCCCGGCGCTCCTCCCATTCGCGCTCCAGCCGCCCGCGGCTGCGCCAGCGGCGGTGAAACCAGAGCCACTGGCCGGGATTTTCCCGCACCATCGCCTCTATGGCATTCTGGCAGCGCTGTGTGTTCTCGGCCAAATCGGCCAGGAAATCCCCCGTGGCCGACAGTTCAAGCGCGGGACGAAATTCAAGGGTGTACACGCCCGCCGTGTCGCGAACCATGGAGACGGGGTAGATGGGCACTTTTCCCCGGCGCGCAATAAGCACTGGACCGATGGTGGCCCAGGTGGGCGCACCGAAGAAGCGCACGGGCACCGCGTTTTCACGCGGGTTCTGGTCGGCCAGCACGCCCGCCGCCCAGCCATTGCGCAGCATGCCCATCATGGGCCCGGTGGCGGAGTTTTTATCGAGGGTTTTGACACGCTCACTCTGGCGAATGGCGTCCACGGCGCGGTCCATGCGGGGATCGTCAAAACCGCGCACGATGATGACCGTGTTGAAACCGGCCGTGCCCCCCGCGGGGGCAAGCCATTCCCAGTTGCCGAGGTGCGCGCCCATGAACACGGCGCCCCGCGTCCGGTCGATATTGTCCGCCCCCCGGACGCGAAACCACCGGTTCATCTCCCCCGCAACCAGTCTGGGAGTGCGTCCAAACTCGGCGGCAACCAGACCCAGGTTGCGCACGGACTCTTTCAAGATGGCTGTCTTTTCGGCGGGGGCAAGTGTTTCGCCGTAGGCCAAGTCCAGATTGGCCATGCCCACACGGCGTATACGCGGCACCGCATAGTAAGCCAGACGGGCAAGCCCCGTTCCCAGCATGCGCGCGGCGGGCAGCGGCAAAGCCGCTGTCAGCCGGCAGAAACCAATTGAAAGACCGGTAAGAAGCCCCTGCAGCAGCGGGTTGCGCCGGCCCATGGTCAGGCCTCGAGCGTGATGGTCTGGCCGACGGACGGCACAAACGTTTCGCAGCCGTTGCCGGAGTTCTGCTCCATCCAGACGAGCGCTTCGGGATCGCCGTGAATGTACACCACGTTCTTCGGCTTGATGCGTTCCACCACCGCGGCCAGTTCGGAGCGCGTGGCATGGGCGCTGAACCGGAACTGGTGGATATTCTCCAGTGTCTTCGCGACAAACGGACGGTTCAACTCGTACTGGAGCGGCGTGCCCGCGGGCGAGTGCAACAGCTTGTAGCCAAGCGTGTCGGCATCCAGATAGCCCACGAAGAAGATGCCGTGGCGCGCTTCCCGCACCATTTGCTGCGCGATGAGCGCCGACGGCGTGTTCTCGACCATCATGCCCGAGGTAGCCACGATGATGCACGGACGCCGCAGTAGCCGCTCGACGACGGACGGGTTCCACACGTCGCCCAACCGCTCAAACTGTTCCAGCGGCCGCAGTGTCGCGTGCGGCATAAGCTGGTCGGAAAAATGCTGGTAAATCTCGTATATGGCCCGGCCCATGCCCGCGGTATAGATCGGCACCGTCGGAATACGCCCCTGTTCCTGCAAATCTGAAAGGATGTTGACCATTTCCTGTGTGCGGCCCAGGGCGAAACTGGGAACGAGCGCGCAGCCGCCGCCCAGCAGCACCCCGCCCACCGCCTCTCCAAAATGCTCTATTTCCCCGCGGTAGGTGCGGTAGGTCTCGTCGTTCGAAGCGCCCTGGGTGGATTCTATAATGAGCGTGTCCACCTGCGTGTCCCTGCCCAGCGGCTTGTAGCCGCCGATAAGCGCCTGCGGCCGCTTGCAGATGTCACCGGTGTAGAAAATGGTGTGGTCCGGCAGGCGGATGAGCACGCTTGCCGCGCCGAGCACATGGCCCGCCTCAATGAACTGCACCTCGACCGGGTCGGGCGTGCGCAGGTAAAAGGGCTCGCGGTATCCGAAGGTCTCCACGAACCGCAGCGCGTACCCCACGTCGCAGTGCTCGAACAGCGGGTACCCCGCAATGCCGCGTTCCTTGGCAATCGTCTCCATGACCGACACGCTGTTGTGCAGCATGCGGTCCATGATCCGCGCCGTGGGGGGGGTGGCATAACCGTGAACGCCGGGATGCATCCGCGCCAGATACGGCACGGCGCCGCAGTGGTCCACATGACCATGCGTGATGATATAGGCATCGGGGGCGCGGGTGAGCAGATCAAACGCCGGAAGGGAACACTCGCCCTCTTTCTTGGGATGGGTGCCGCAGTCCAGCAGTATCTGGCGGCCGCCGAAAGAGAGTTCGAAACAGTTTGCCCCTACCTCGCCGCCGCCGCCCAGCGCGCACAAATTCACACGTTTGCAGGATTCCATTGGGGCCATTTTAACGGTCCGGGCCGCCGGCATGCAAACAGCGGCGGCGCGGCATGTTGCGTCACACACGCTCCACCGGGATAATCACAGCAAAAGCGTGGCGAAACAGGAGCGCACACATGAATTTCCCGAAGCTGACCCCCTTGCTGGCCGGGGCACTCTGTCTCGCGATCTCGGCCGCCGCCATGGCGGAAGCAACGCTGCACGTCTCCCCCAAGGGCGATGACACCGCCCCGGGCACCATCGAGGCGCCGCTGGCCACGCTGGAACGCGCCCGGGACCTGCTGCGTGAAATGCTGAAAAAGGACCCCGCATCTCTGAATGAAGGCGCCACCGTTTGGATTCACGGTGGAACCTATGAGCGAAACACCCCCTTCACCTTGGAGGCCCGTGACTCGGGCATGGCCCACCACAGTATGATCGTTTATCGTGCGGCGGAAGGCGAAACGCCGCTCCTGCTGGGCGGAAGGGCGCTGCCCGCCGACGGATTTCAGCCCGTCACCGACGACGCGACCATGAAACGGCTCGACCCCGCAGCGCGCGATACGGTTCGATTCGTGGACCTGCGCGCCTTGGGCATCACCGACCTTGGCCTCTTTCCCGACGCCTTCTCAACGCCGCCGGTGGTGCCCGAACTGTTCTTCGACGGAAAACGCATGACGCTCGCACGGTGGCCCAACGGTGACGAATGGGCGACCGTGGCTTCCGTGGTCGACAGCGGTCCCGCACCGTGGCGCGATCACACCTCACAGGACACGGGCACATTTGAGTATTCCGGCGACCGGCCGGCACGCTGGGCAACCGCTCCGGCAGTGTGGCTCTACGGGTACTGGTGTTTCGACTGGGCCAGCGAGACCATCCGGGTGAAGTCGATTGACACCGCGGCACACCGCATGACCCTGGCGAGTCCGCATGTTTACGGCATCGGTTCGGGCAACAAGGCCGAACGCCGCTTCTGCGCGCTCAACCTGCTGGAGGAGATCGACAGCCCCGGCGAGTATTACATCGACCGCGAAAACGGCCGCCTCTACTTCTGGCCCCCCGCACCCGTCACCGCGGGCAATGTTGTGCTTTCGTTGTTGAAAGAACCCGTGGTTCAGACGAAAAATGCAAGCCACATTGCCTTTCGCGGGTTGACTCTGGCCTGTTGCGCCGGGATGGGCGTGGAGGTGGAAGGCGGCGAGAATGTGCGAATACAGGCTTGCGACATCCATAACACCGGCCGGGAAGGCGTGGTGATCAAAGACGGCATGGACCACCATTTGGAGGCATGCAATATCTCCGAAACAGGCACGGGCGGCGTGACGGTGGAGGGTGGTGACCGAAAGGTACTCAGGTCCTGCATGCACAAGGTGGCCAACAACGACATCTGGAACGTGGCACGGCGCCAGCGAACGCACGCATACAACGTGCAGATAAACGGGGTGGGCGTCTATCTTGAACACAACAGCATCCATGACGCGCCGCATCAGGCCATCGGGCTTGGAGGAAACAACCACGTGCTCGCGTTCAACGACGTGTACCGCATTTGCCAGGAGTCGGACGACTGCGGCGCGTTCTACATGGGGCGCAACCCTTCCGAACGCGGCTCGGTCATTCGGTACAACTTCTGGCACGACACCGGAGGCCCGCGCTCGCACGGCAGTTGCGCGATCTATTTCGACGACGGCACCGGCGGGCAAATCGTGATCGGGAACGTGTTTCTGCGCGCGGCCGGCGGCAACTTCGGCGCGGTGTTCGCGCACGGCGGCCACGACAACCGCGTGGTCAACAACGTCTTCATCGACTGCAAGGCGGCGATGCGCCATGTGCGCTGGAACGACGACGGCTGGCGCAAGTGGCTCGACGGGGAACTGTGGCAGACGCGGCTGCTCAAAGAGGTTGATATTACAAAGCCGCCCTACAGTGACCAATATCCGGAGTTGAAAGACTTCATGGAATTCCACGGCGAGCCGCGCATGAACCATTCCTGGCGCAACGTCGTGGTGCGATGCCCCATGTTGCTGGATGGCGATTGGGAACAGATAGACAACTACGTCACCGACACCGATCCCGGCTTTGTGGATGAGAAGGCCATGAATTTTGCACTGAAAGAGGATTCGGAAGTCTTCAAGAAGGTACCAGGCTTTGAAAAAATACCCTTTGACGAGATTGGCCTGGTGAAGGACGAACTGAGGCCGGAGTTGCCCGGGCGATAACTGCCGGGAACTATGGGAGTTATGGGAAGAATGGGAGCAGGCCGGAAATCTTGCGCGTTCCCGTCACTCCCATAATTCGCATGCGTCCCATAATTCCCGTTCCCTACCCCAAATATTTCTTCTGATCCTCATCCCGCGCCTGGTCTTCCTCCTCGCCGCTCAAAACATCGGCGGCAGTTTCCACCACCACCACCTTGACGTTGTCCTCCTTCAAATCGTGCTCGAAGGACACGCGGTACTGGAAGCCTTCCGCAACCATCCGCCGAAAGAGCTCGTGCGCGTCGGCGCACCATTTCTTCTCCTGCCGCGCCAGATGAATGCGCTCGGTTATGCTGAGCGGCGCGCGGGCATCCGCGCCGGCAGGCCGTTCGTGGACAGCCTCGAAGGCCAGTTGGCCGTTCTGGTGCAAAGCCGCGCGCACAATCTCGCCGCCGGGAATGCGCATGGACGCGACCGCCATGGGCGTGTCACGCTCGAATGCAAAATCGTCAATGGATTCATAACCCATTTCACCCAGAATGCGCGTCACCGCCTCCGCCGCACCCCGCCGCTGCGCGGCTGTCATACTTTCGCGGTCTATCTCGCCGCGCAGGGTCTCAATACGGCGCTCGACCACCCCCAAGGTCTCCGCGTCCGGCTCATCCGCACCGCAGAGCCCCAGAAGGCGCGCGCGCAGCGTGGCAAGTTCGACGGCATGGCCTGCCAGTTCGGCTGAAAAAAGCAGCGCCATCTGCTCGGCAAACAGCACCGCGTCCATGGCCGCCTCAATGCGCGCATGCAGCGCCTCCCGCCATTCGCGCCGGGCGCGAGTCGCCGCAAGAAACGCCGACAGCGTGTCGTGATAGAGTTCGCGCAGCCCCCCGATATCGGCCTCCTCCAGCGCTTCGCCGGACTCAAGCCGCGCGGCCAACGCCGCCCGCTGCCTTTCCAGCCTGCCGCAGGGGTCCCCCCCGGCCGCACGGAACGCCGCGGGGGCCCCGGCCAGCATGGCTGAAAACTCTGCCAGCAGTGCCGAGGCGCGTTCCGGTGCCAGCCGCTGTTTGCCCAGCTCCAGGTGTGCGCGGGCCCGACCCGGCGGTACTTCGCCGTCTTCCGCCCCAAGAATCCGCCTGGAGGTCCCGCCCAGTTCCACC
>CAZOMH010000150.1:0-8687 GCA_964580415.1 uncultured Nitrospirales bacterium | reverse complement strand
CCGGCGGCGACGGTTTGGGCAAGAAGTTCAAAATTGACCGGCTCGACAAGCCCCAGTTGCCGCAGGGGGCGGGAGGCGCGGCCGCATCCGAACAACCCGCCCAAGAAGCAAATACTTCCCCGGCAACGCAAGAAGAGACGGAAAAGAACGGGCCGCAGCAGCCCGCTTCTGATGAAGCGGAAAAGGAATCACCCCCCGCATCTGCGGAGACACCGTCAGAAAAGGAAAAACCGGCCAAGGATACGGGTTCGCGTCCGGATTTGCCGGCGGTTATCCCCCAAGACCCGTCGTTCAATTTCGGCCCCAATTTCAAGCCCGCGACCCGGGACAGCGGAGACACCGCCGCGGGAAAACGCGGCACATTCAAGATTGAGCGTGTGAAACCGTAGAACGGCGGCCCGGACCGCACTGAGGCAATGCCCGGCAAGAATCCTGCGGCATGGCGCAAAATCGGCCGTTTCGAATATATTTCCACAGGGAAAGGTTCTCTCTTACATGACCGTTTGGCTGTATGCAGGATTTCTGTTGTTTGTCTTCATAATGCTTGCCCTCGACCTGGGCGTGTTTAACCGAAAGGCCCACGTCATAGGCACCGTGGAGGCGCTGGCGTGGACCTCATTCTGGGTAAGCCTGTCACTCGTCTTCAGTGCCATCGTTTACTACGCCTATGGACATGACTGGCTGGGCATTGCCTCCTCATCGGGCCTCGGCCTGCACGGCCGCCAGGCCGCGCTGCAATACATCACCGGCTACCTTATTGAAGAATCGCTCAGTGTTGACAACATGGTCGTCATTGCGCTGGTCTTTGCCCATTTCGGCATCCCCGCCCGCTACCAGCACCGTGTGCTCTTCTGGGGCATTCTCGGCGCGCTGGTCATGCGCGGCGCGATGATCGCGGCGGGAACCGCCCTGTTGTCACGTTTTGAATGGATTCTTTACGTGTTCGGAGCGCTGCTGATCTACACCGCGGCAAAGATTGCCTTTGTCGGCGAGGAAAAACCGCACCCCGACAAGAATCCGCTGGTCCGGCTGGCCCGGCGCGTGTTCAATGTCACCACCGAACAGCACGGGACCCGTTTCTTCATCAGGCGCGGCAGGAAACACTATGTCACGCTGCTCTTTGTCGTGCTGCTCGTCGTGGAAAGCTCCGACGTCGTCTTCGCCATCGATTCAATTCCCGCCGTCATCGCCGTGACCCGCGATCCCTTCCTCGTCTTTACCTCAAACATCTTCGCCATTCTCGGACTGCGGTCGCTGTACTTCGCCCTCGCCGGACTTATCGACCAGTTTCGCTATCTCAGGCCGAGTCTTGTCGTGCTGCTCGCCTTTGTCGGAGTCAAGCTCATCATCGAGCACTGGTACGCCATCCCCACATCAGTCTCCCTTCTTGTGGTCGCCGGCATCCTCTCCGTCGGCGTCGTCGCGTCGCTTATCGACCTGCGCCGCAACCCGGTCCTGCGAAAACAGGTGGCCGATGTGACCCGGGCCGCCGAAGACATGGCCGTGATGACGTTCCGCCAGGGCAGACGCATCGCAGTGCTCTTCATCGGCTCCACCGTGCTCGTAATCGGAGTTGCCCTGCTGTTTCTGCCCGGACCCGCCTTTGTCGTCATCCCCGCCGGACTGGCCATCCTCGCCACCGAATTCGTCTGGGCCCGCCGCATCCTCAACCGCATAAAGACAGAGGCGCAAAGTCTCTATTCCGCCGTTGTGGACGGTGACGCGAAAGAGGGTGGAGACAAGAAGTAGGGTGGCCTTTGCATGCCCGCTATTCATGCTGTCGACACGCGCCGCCATGACAGCCGGTTACCGTAGGCAGCGGCGCGGAGCAAGACACTGTCAGCCAATATTGGCGGTTGGCCCATCACGATAAACGATATGCGTATCGTTGGGGATATCTTCCCGCAAGATGTGGTAATATTTTCATCAACTCAGTATTACCAAGACTTGGGAACGGTATTCCAGGATGGCCTTCAGATGCACATACCCGACGGTTTTCTAAGCGCTCCCGTGGCCGTGGCGGGCTATGCGGCGTCAGCCGCCGTGCTTGTGCTGGCGGTCAGGCGCTCGGGCCAAACGCTTGAGGAGCGGCAGGTGCCGCTGCTGGGCGTGACCACCGCCTTTGTCTTCGCCGCCCAAATGCTCAATTTTCCCGTGGCCGCCGGCACCAGCGGCCATTTCCTCGGGGCCGTGCTGTCGGCCGTGCTGCTCGGTCCGCTCAACGCCTGCCTTGTCTTTGCGGCCGTGCTGGTCATCCAATGCCTGCTCTTTGCCGACGGAGGCCTGACCGCGCTGGGAGTAAACATGTTCAACATGGGTATCGTCGGCACCGTCGGCGGCTATGCCGCCTTCCGCGGCATTGCCGCGCTGTTGCCGCGGTCACGCCGCGCCTTTCTCTTTGCCGCCGCCCTGGCCTCATGGTTCTCGGTGGTGGCCGCGGCGGCAGCCTGTGCGATCGAATTGGCCCTGTCCGGCACTGTGCCGATTGGGCTGGTGCTGCCCGCCATGGGCGCAGTGCATGCGCTCATCGGCCTCGGCGAGGCGCTCATCACCGCGGCGACCCTGTCGGTCATTCTGGCCGCCCGCCCCGATGTCGTGGGCGAATGGCGCGGTGTGTCCCCGCCCCTGCCGCTCGGAGAAACGCCGTCATGAACCGGCGAACCCTGATCTTCACGGGACTTGGCCTGCTTGCGGCCCTGTGCCTGGCGGCGTTCGTTGCGCCCTATGCATCCTCCGCGCCCGACGGACTGGAACGCATCGCCACGGACAAGGGCTTTGTCGAAAAAGGCGAGGTGCAGGCCCTCTGGCGACACGCGCTCATGCCCAACTACGTGGTGCGGCAGTTGGGTGACGATCCCGTATCCACCGCCGCGGCAGGCCTCGCGGGCACCCTGTGCGCCTTCGTGCTGGGTTTCATTCTCGCCCGACTGGTCCGGGCGCGGAACAGAAGCGACAGCACCCGCCCCGATTCGGATAAAGGTTCCCAACCGTGATGACCCATCATTCCCATACCTCTCATTCTTCCCATGACTCCCATTCCATTCTGTCCCGCCTGGATGCCCGCGCCAAGCTCATCGCGGGCTGCGCCGTGCTCCTCATCTGCGTGTCCACACCGGCGCCGCACTTCTCCGCTTTCGCCGCCTACTTTCTCGTGCTCGGCACGGCATACGCCCTTGCGGGCGTTTCCGCCCGTGTGCCCGCGCGCCGTCTGCTGGTGGTCCTGCCCATGGTGCTCCTGTGCGCCGCGTTCATCCCTTTCCTGCACCCCGGCACCGTCAGCGGCGGCTACAGTCTCGGCGTGGGTGGCCTGCAGGTGTCCCGGTCAGGGCTGCTCGTACTGTGGAACATCGCGGCCAAGGCCGCGCTCGGCGTGGGACTGATCACGCTGCTCACCGAAGCCACTCCCTTCCCCCTGCTGCTGCGCGCACTCTCTCAGCTCCACTGTCCGCGTGTTTTTTTGCTGCTGCTCGGATTCTGCCACCGTTTCCTCTTCGTGCTGCGCGATGAGGCGCAGCGCATGAAACGCGCCGCCGACGCGCGCGGTTTTCAGGGACACTGGCTGTGGCATGCGCCGGTCGTCGGACGCATGATCGGCACCCTGTTCCTGCGCGGGTATGAACGCGGCGAGCGGGTCTGCCTCGCCATGGCCGCACGCGGATTCAACGGCGCCATGCCCGCCGGCGATAGCCCCGCCGCCCTGTCCGGCACCGACCAGTTCTTCCTCACCGGCACGCTGGCCGTATTTCTGGCGCTGCGGATGGCGCTTCCATGAACCCCGTGCTGGAAATTGAGTCACTGCACTACGACTATCCCGACGGTACTACAGC
Source organism: uncultured Nitrospirales bacterium (assembly GCA_964580415.1). Taxonomy (GTDB): domain Bacteria; phylum Hydrogenedentota; class Hydrogenedentia; order Hydrogenedentales; family CAITNO01; genus CAITNO01. Next base: position 4,860 of record CAZOMH010000150.1, on the reverse strand, counting down.
GCTCGACGGGGTAAGCCTCACCGTCCAGGAAGGCGAGCGAATAGGACTCATCGGCGCCAACGGTGCGGGCAAGTCAACGCTGCTGCTCCATCTCAACGGCATCCTGCGCGGACGGGGCACGGTTCGGGTGTTCGGCGAGCCGGTGGGCAACAGCAACCTGGACGCCATTCGCAGCCGGGTTGGCATGGTGTTTCAGAACCCCGACGACCAGTTGTTCTGCCCGACGATTTGCGAGGACGTTTCCTTCGGGCCGCGGAACATGCGCCTGCCCGAGGCCGAGGTGCGCCGGCGCGCGGATCAGGCGCTTGAAACCGTCGGCATCGGCCACCTGAAGAACAAGAGCCCCTTCCATCTCAGCATCGGCCAGAAGAAGCGCGCGGCCCTCGCCACGGTCCTCTCCATGGACGCCCATATCCTCGCCCTCGACGAGCCCACCAGCAATCTGGACCCGCGCGGCCGCCGCGAACTGATCGCCCTGCTCGAGGCCTTTCCCCGCACCCAGATTGTCGCCACGCACGACCTTGATCTGGTCCGCCACCTCTGCACCCGCGCTGTTCTTCTGGATGCCGGCAGGGTCGTCGCCGACACACTCCCCGAAGCGCTCCTGGACAATCACGCACTACTCGAGGCCCATGGGCTATAGCAGCCCGGACGTTGGACGTCCTGGGTCTCCCCTTCCTGAAGGGGGGGCGAAAATCGACCGGGGAATGTTTGCCTTGCTCTTTGCCCCCCCGACCCCTGCCACCTACAGCCACTCCTCCACAAAGACCTCGCGCCGGTCCGCCTCCGCCCACACGCGGTAACTGAGCGCTTCAATGCGTTCGAAATAGGCCGGCGTCAGGTTGCCGCAGTCGCGAATGGCCGCGCCTATCAGTTCTGAAACCCATTTCTGGGTTTCCGGCTTGAACGACATCCGCAGCTTCCTGTCTTTGTATGCAAACACGGCTGACGCTTTGGGCGCATCGGTCGGCACGGCATGAATAAGATTCTGCCCCAGTGTGCTGCCCAACGCCGCCTGCAACCCGTCCACCATGCATGACATCGGCGGCACCGTGCCCGTTTCCGCCGTCACATCCACCGCGCGCGTCGGCGCGTTGAGCAGTTCCCGCGCCCGCACCCCCATCTTCGCCCCAAGCATGTTGTAAATGCCCACGTGCTGGTGCAGTTCATTCGTCAAAACAACGGCCGTCCACTCCTCCATCCCGTACTTCTCCGGTATGCCCGAGTTTGCCAGTGCCGCCGCTTCCGGTTGATACGCATCCGCGCACGACGGCAATTCTTTTAGGATCAGTGCCGTCCGTCCCGCCGACGGCGCGGCGGCGTGCCCATCCCGGACCGCCTGACCCGCCGCGCCAAACATCACGACAAGCCCCACCCCCGCGCACGCGGCTCCAAATGTCTTGAACACCGTATTCATCCTGTCAGTCCTGTCCGTGTTTGTGCCATCCTTCAATAGAGGCCGAAATGGCTGTTCTCCAGCAGTATTCCATCGTCTTTCACGATGGGGAAATCCCCGGGGAATTTCACGAATGTGGAATGCCCATCCATATAGAGCACGTTGCAGCCGCCCGGGATGTGGTTGAACACTGCCCCCCCGGCGGTGGCCGCGCTGTTGGTGGGATTGCCGAAGGTGTCCCACATTACCGGCACGCTGCTCTGCGCCTGGGACGCATTTCCCGCGTTGTTGATGTCGGTAATCAGAAAACGTTCTATTCCCTCGCGCAGTTTGTAAATCTTGCTGCCGCCTGCAGTGCCCTGCGCCTTGGCAGCGTCCACAGACGGGGGCCAGGTGCCCTCGTCCATTGCAATGTCGGTCGTGAAATCCTTCTGCTTCATCATGCCCACACCGCCCAGAATAGTGGCCGAAGCCAGCGGCGCGCGCGCCGCCATGCCGCCCCAGACACCGTAATACTCCGCAATAGTGGTGGCCACATAGCCTTTGTAGGCATAGGACCGGCCCAGTTGCGCGCAAAGGAAGTACTCCTCCGACACTTTGTCCCCGGCGTCGCGCGCATCCTTCACCCAGGAGTCGAAATTGCCCGAATTGGGAAGGCGGCCCGCCACATAGGTGCCGCCGCCGTCAACGCCCGCATCGGAAGGACACTTGGCCACGTTCAGATCGGCCAGGTATTCCGGATACACCGCCGACGCCTGCGGCGCGCTGAACACCGTCATGCCGTTCATGAACATGTTGCCGAACGGGGCGCAGGGCGGAAAGCCCTGGCCTTTCGCCTCATTGGCGTACATTTTAAAGATGACCCCGAACTGCTTGAGGTTGTTCTGGCACGATGACCGCCGCGCCGCCTCCCGCGCCCGGGCGAGCGCAGGCAGCAGGATCGCGGCCAGAATGCCAATGATCGCAATCACCACCAGCAGTTCGATCAGGGTAAAACCCATCTTTGATTCTCTTCGCATGACAGTCGCCTCCGGTATTACTAATTCCTGAAAAATAATACCAGCGGCCCGTGCCAAATGCAACCATCTTGTCTTTCGGAAAGAAAACGACTGCCCGTCCGTGTCTCTGCCCCCCCCCGGCAACCCTCCGTTTCGCAAAAAGCGGCGGGTGCCCCTACCACTCCTGCAACGCGGCATTGGCCGCCTGCCGCACATTGGGCCGGGGATGGTTTTCCGCCACCCACTGCACATACTGCCGGGCGGCGGGCGTGTGAATTTCGTTCGCCGTCTGGACCGCGCCGCTCAGGTCTTCCTGCAATATCCGCCCGTCATGCAGCAATCCCTGCGCTCGCTGGTCGCCATGCACCAGCGCGAGAATCGCCAGCACCTCTGCACGCTCCGGCGCGGGATCATTTCCGCCCAGGTCCTGGTCGGCCTGATCGATAATCCGCGAGATATACGGGCGCACCTCCCGTGTCGGCAGCGAGGCCACCTGCGTTTCAATCAGATCGTACGGATAGTCCAGTTCGGTCACGTCGGGCGCGTTCAGGTCAAGAATCGCGCCCAGCGCCGCCCCGTCCTGAATGTGCGACAGCACACTGAGCGCGAGTTCGCGCTCGTCCATCGGCCGCTGGGCATTGCCCGCCATCGACGCCAGGAACTTCATGCCCGGCGCGCCCATGCGCGACATGTCGGCCATGAGACTCATGTTCTCGTCGAGTCCGCCGAACATGCCCGAGTCCTTCAACTGCTTCCACCGCGCATAGGCCCGGTCCCACAGCGCCTGAATGTGCGGCGGTGCCGGCGGCCCGGCAGGACGGTCCTGCTTTTCCACCACCTGTTTCAACGCCTGCCGAAACGCCACCCGAAGCCGCTCATTCTCCCCCGGATCGGGTTCCTTCTCCGCCGAAACGGCAATATCCACTGCGGCACTGTCCGCGGTCTGCTCCGGCACGGACAGGACCGCGGGAGCGGCGGTGCCGGCGGAAGCGGCCTGCACGGCATTGGGCGCATCCTTCAGCGTGAAATGCCACGCCGTCCCCGCGCCCAGCCCAAACGCCAGCAGCAGGGAAAAGCACCACAGCATCGCGACAACTGCAACACGTTTGTTTTGCACCGTCTCACCCTTTCTTTCCCACCGCAGGGGCCGCATCAAACGGACGCATTATACTGTGCCCGCGCGCGGCTACCATGCGAACTCCCAGGCGCAAACGGAGCGCGCCGACAGGTTCAATGCGGGTATGGCTCCGTTCTCAATGCCAAACGTCTCCGCCGGGGCCGTCTTGTCCCGCAGCACATCAACCTTGACCGATTTCCCGGCAAGCCCATAGTGTTCTCTGCCCGTATCGAGGCCCGCCGTCACCGGCGCATCGGAAACGTTGGCAAAGATAAGGACCGTTTTCTTTTCGGCGGGCAGGGTCCACGCCCCGGTGAGCACCGCGCTTGTCGTGACCCAGCATTCGCCGCCCCACTGCCAGTCCGCCTTCACACTGGGAATTTCACCCGCGAGAACGGGCGGCCGCAGCATTTCGCCGGCATAAAAGTAGCGGCGCAGCAGCCAGCGGAGCTGGACGGCCTGCTTGAAGAATGGCGCATTTTCCGGAGCCAGCGCCCTGCCGGGGTCAAGCCAGCCGATCTGCTCGCCAAAGGCCAACTGCTGTCCGGCCCGCATCCGCAGGGCGAGGTCGCGCGTCGGTCCGCCACCGTAGCTCCGGCCGAACATCTGCACCGCCCCGCCGTAAACAGCCGGAAACGCGGGCACCTGCCCGTCCGTCTGCCAGTGCCACGTCAAATACCCGTCAAAGCGGTTTGCGAACGGTTCGGCGTTGCACTCGGTGGTGATGATGCGGTCATCGCCCATCTCCTTCCGGAGGTTGTCCAGCAGCGTCCAATAGCCGGCATTCCACCAGCTTCCCCCGCCCAACGGGTGCCCGTGGGTCTTGTCCATGCACAGCACCGGCGGTGCCGCGGCGATTTGGTCAATGTATACGCCCTTCACCCCGCATTCATTCTGCAGCCGCAAAACAATGTCCTTGACGGTAGCCTGCCAGAGCGGCGTTGCGGGGCACATCACCGCCAGTTCCACTTTGCTGCCGTCGCTCTCCTTGCTGCCGTAGGTTTCCGTATAGGGCCTGCCGTCCTCCTTCTTGGCCGTCGCGGGCAGGGCTGTCCCGGTGAATTCAAAATCCTCCGTGCCCTTGTCGCGCGTGTCCCAAAGCCTTCCGTTGATGTAGGGCATGACAAACACATTCGCTTCCTGCAGATCGCGAACCGCGTCGGCAAACCCCTCCCTGGCGGGGAAGTAATGCGGGTAATCATTGTCGAAGGGTATCTGGTGCCAGTTGTACCAGTGAAATCCGACGGGCACATCCATGGCCTTCGCGAATTCTTTCACTTTGGGCGCCACCTCCTGCGGCGTGCCGCCGGTCTGGGCCCAGGCGCACAGTTCCCGCATCCACAGCGGCG